>CAIZMD010000523.1 GCA_903933995.1 uncultured Bacteroidota bacterium | reverse complement strand
TTGATTATATTTTTCTATCCTTTGCACCAAGCATTTGGTGGCTATTTGTAGGAAGAATTATTGCAGGAATTACCGGCGCTAGCTTTACAACTGCATCGGCCTATATAGCAGATATTAGTACCCCAGAAAACCGCGCGCAAAATTTTGGGATGATTGGTGCTGCATTTGGTTTGGGCTTTATCCTTGGCCCCATGATTGGTGGTTTGTTAGGAGAGTTTGGGGCTAGAATTCCCTTCTTTGTTGCCGCGGGTTTGGCATTGACCAACTGGCTCTATGGTTATTTTGTATTACCTGAATCTTTGAGCAAGGAGAATAGACGTGGATTTGAATGGAGAAGGGCCAATCCCTTGGGATCACTCATGCAATTAAAAAAATATCCCGGGGTAGGAGAGCTAGTAATATCCTTGGTCTTGATCTATATTGCCGCACACGCTGTACAAAGCAATTGGAGCTTTTTTAATATTGAGAAATTTCAGTGGACACCCAAGATGATTGGGATATCACTAGGCTTAGTGGGACTATTAGTAGGAGGCGTACAAGGTGGATTGGTGCGCGTGATCAACCCCAAAATTGGAAATGAAAAAAGCGTCTATTTTGGACTAGGCTTATATGCACTGGGCTTATTATTGTTTGCCTTTGCATCAGAGAGTTGGATGATGTTTGTGTTCTTGATTCCATATTGCTTGGGCGGAATTTGTGGTCCAGCATTACAAGCCATTATCTCTGGTCATGTACCACCCAATGAGCAAGGAGAATTGCAAGGTGCGTTGACTAGTTTAATGAGTGTGACTTCTATTGTAGGTCCCTTGTTGATGACGGGTTCCTTTTCCTATTTTACAGGTTCCAATAAACCCTTTTATTTTCCAGGTATTTCTTTTTTAATTGGTGCAGTCTTAATGTTAATTGCCGCCATCTTAGCCTACCATGCTTTGAAAACGGAGAAAATAAATAGCAATCCTGGAGCTACTAAAACATCAGAATAGTTCTACCACCATTTCAATTTCAACGGCCATATTATTGGGTAAGGAATTGGTGCCAATGGCAGACCTAGCGTGTTTGCCCTTTTCTCCAAATACGGCTACCATCAGGTCTGAGAATCCATTCATGACCTTGGGCTGATCCGCAAAATCATTGTTGCCATTTACAAAACCCAAGACCTTGACTATGCGTTTTACCTTATTTAAATCGCCAACGGCAGATTGTAAAGTGGCAAGCAAGTTAATGCCGGTTAATTTGGCCGCTTCTGCACCCTGGGCTACCGTTAGATCAGTGCCTAATTTGCCAATGATATAGGTTCCATCAGCTTTGCTGGGGCCATGACCAGACAGAAATACTAGGTTGCCGCTTTGCACATATTTGACATAATTGGCAATAGGACTGGTAGGTTTGGGTAAGACAATCCCCAATTTGCTGAGGTTCTCCGTTGGACTTTGTGCCATGCCATGAAAGGCAAATAATAGACAGATACACAAGCGTGGTAGATAAGACAAGGCTTTGTTATTAGTGTTTAGCATAGAGTTGAAGTTAGGAATTTAACATTTCATAACCAGCTGAAGGGTAGCCGTTTATCACATAAGTTTCAGAATTATTAGGTGGCTAGTCATTTAAGGACTACTTTTGCAGTTCATTATTTATTTTACAAATTTTACAATGGACACAAAAATTCAAGGAACTGTGAAGTTCTTTAACGAAGAAAAAGGATTCGGCTTTATTAAGCACGACAATTCTAACAAAGAAACTTTCGTACATGCAAATGGTTTGATCGATCAGATCGAAGCTAATGACAAAGTTGAGTTTGATGTACAAGAAGGACGTAAAGGCCTGAACGCCGTGAACGTTAAACGTATTAGCTAATACTAACTTTCTTTATCAACATAAGGCCATTCCCAACGGAATGGCCTTTTTCATTTCCCATGCCCCAAAGCCTCTCATAAATACTATATTTGCCGGATTAATTTTTAGCTATGGCAACACTCATGCAACAATTGGAAGAGACCGTTCAGTTTATCAGGTCTAAAACCCAAACCCAAACCAAGATTGGGATCATTTTGGGTAGTGGATTGGGCAATTTGGCCAATCAAATTCAAGCCGATTTGGAAATTCCTTATGGCGAGATTCCCCATTTTCCGGTAAGTACCGTAGAAGGGCACAAGGGCCGCTTGATTTTTGGTCAACTGGGTGGTAAACAAGTGTTGGTGATGGCAGGTAGATTCCATTTTTATGAAGGCTATACGGCCCAGCAAGTGGCATATCCGGTAAGGGTGATGCGTATGCTAGGAGTAGAAACCCTTTTATTGTCCAATGCCGCAGGTGGGGTGCAGGACAAAATGCAGGTTGGTGATTTGATGATCATCAATGACCATATTAGTCTTTTCACTATTAACCCACTCTTGGGTAAGAATGAAGACGCACTAGGAACCAGGTTCCCAGATATGAGTGAGCCTTATAGCAAGGACCTAATTCAGAAAGTACAGGCTATTGCAGCGGTACATCAGATTGAATTAAAACAAGGTGTTTATACCGGTGTTACTGGACCTACTTTTGAAACAAGGGCGGAATACAGACTGATTCACGCATTGGGTGGAGACGCTGTTGGTATGAGTACCGTGCAAGAAACCATTGCCGCCAAACACTGTGGTATGGATGTATTTGCTATTAGTGTGATTACTGATATTGGTATTCGTGAAGAAGAAAATACCATTACACACGAAGAGGTTTTGCAAGCGGCCAAGGATGCAGAACCCAAATTAACATTGTTGTTTAGTGAATTGGTGGCAAGTTTGTAAAAACAATCAGGGCTGATGCGTTTTAAAAATTGGTATACCTATTTGATGTTGTGTTTGCTTATTGCAGTTACACAGGGAACCCTAATGGCGCAATCCACTAGAACCATCAACGCCAATTCTATGAACCGGTCTAGCACCAATACAGACCAATATAGTTTTGATAACCAGGGTAGGGCGGTTAAAAAAGATACCAAGAACGATAGCTTACAACACAGAGACAAGTACGCAGATTCTATTACCATTTATTATAGGTATTACGATAGTACCCGTAATAGAATTTTGGATTCTTCTGTGAGTGATTTTTACAATCGCTATCCGCTTGCGGCTCATTATCATACTTTGGGAAACTATGGTGGCCCAGCACAGTCTTATTTTTTTAATCCCGTGCTCAAAGCCGGATGGAACCCGGGTTTGCACCAATATGATCCCTATAAATTTACCCACGAGAATACCAAGTTTTATTCTACCACCAGACCCTATACCGAGCTCACTTATTTGTTGGGATCAAAGGCAGAACAGTTGATCAATATCTTGCTTACCCAAAACAAGAAAAGCAATTTCAACTATAGCTTTGAATACAGATTTAGTTCTGCACCGGGCTACTTAAAAACACAGAATAACTCGCATAATAATTTTAGGATTACCATGCACTACCAAGGTAGGGCCAAACAGTATGAAGCCTTTTTTGTGTTCCTCTCAAACAAAGCAGCGGTATCAGAAAATGGCGGTTTGCAAGACCCAAAAGGTTTGGAAACACTGGCACTCAATGATCCTTATGAATTAGAAACCAGATTAGGTAGGGCAGGAGCGGCTTCTAGAAATCCTTTTAATACCACGGTAAATACCGGAAACACATATAAAGAATCCAGTTTTTTATTAAGACACCACTATGACTTGGGTAAAAAAGATTCTACGGTAACCGATAGTATTACCTATCATATTTTTTATCCCAGGTTTAGAATAGAACACACGTTTAAATACGCTAGCAACCAATATGGTTTTAGTGATAACGCCGTTGATACAGCCAACTACCGCAAGTATATGGGTGTTAGCTTTAGCAGTAATGTTACTGGCTTAAGTTTTGCAGACAAATGGAAAGAGATCAACAATGAATTTGCGCTCTATTCTTTTCCAGATAAAAACAACCAGAGTCAATTTTTAAAATTGGGTGTTGCCCTGCAAAATCTAACCGCCAGTTTTACAGACACCACTGGAACACATAGTTTTTATAACCTAAGCGCCTTAGGAGAATATAGAAATAGAACCAGGAATCAGAAATGGGATTTAGAAGCCAATGGACAATTATGGGTCAATGGCTTTAATGCCGGAGACTATAGTGCTTATATAAGCATGAAAAGGGAACTTGGGCGCAAACTTGGGTATTTGAATCTTGGATTTCAGAACGTAAATAGATCTCCAAGTTTTAACCTGAATAGTCTAAGTAATTTCTATCCACTGAATACGCCTTCAGGGTTTAACAAAGAAAACTACCTGCGCTTTTTTGCACACTATGGTAATCCCAAAATTGGATGGAACCTACACGCAGAATATTTTGCTGTGAGCAATTATATTTATTACGATAGTTTTTTTACCGCCAAACAAGAAGCCACCCTTTTCAATGTCTTGCACTTGAGTGCTGATAAAAAGTTCAAACTAGCCCGTCACTGGAATTGGTATACAGAAATTCATTTGCAACAAACCACAGGTGGACCACCGGTGAATATTCCCTTCTTTTATACCAGGAATAGGATTGCTTTTGAAGGCAATTTCTTTACCAACCTCTTTATCAGTACCGGTGTAGAAATCAAATACCATAGTGCTTATA
>CAIZMD010000522.1 GCA_903933995.1 uncultured Bacteroidota bacterium | reverse complement strand
TCAATCATATAAGCATCTGGCTTATTGGTATAGCTGTGCACAATGCTTTCACCTGTTTGGGATTGCATGGTAAAACTAATCTGTTGGCTACCATCGGCTTGTTTGGTAATAGCTCCGGTATTGAAAAACAAATCACCCGTTTGAGAAGCTTTATTAGCACCTGTATTTACGGCATAGCTCAATTGATCCTTAGTTCCAGAAAGCACTACGGGCAAACTATCGTGAGATAGATATTTTTTGAGTAATACTGATTGAACCCTTCCACCTTTGTTGGTGAAAGTTACCTTCATCAGATTGTTCTCAATACTGGTTAAAGTCTCTGATCCTGTTGCGGCAGTAGTAAAGTTTCCAGCGGCCGTTACACGGTAGGCGGAATCCCTTTTAATACTGTCTATTTTGGCTGTAACTGTATCTTGTATTTTTACCCTACTGGCAGCCACAATGGCCAATGAATCTTCTTGCTTTTTCTTCATTTCTACCAAGGCAGTTTGCTGCTTATTGGTGTACCAGAAATAAAGGAAAAACAAAATACCCAGCAGCACAAACCCAATTACCGAATTCTTGTCCGTCTTCATATCAAATTTTATTGAGCGGCAAAGGTAGTATTTGCAGTTTAGATTGGGAATTGGGAATTTTAAAATTATCCAAGCGTTAAAATAGCTTTAAAACAGGCATTTGCAGCCTATGTATGGGAAATTCATCGTTTCTTTACCCTCACCGCTTCAACCAAGCATCTTTTCAAGGGCCTTCCCAACTTCCACTTTCATATATTCAATTTTGACTATGCAAGCAAATGCAAGTGGGCTTCCTATGGAACAAACCCCAACTATTGGTACAAGTACCCGATTCCTTTGGTGGCTATCCACCGCTGAGGGAGAATTATTAGAAAATGCTGTGGTTGATAGGAACCGCTATGCCATTACTGGAATGACGGTTCTTGGAACCTGGCTATTTGCCACATTGGCTTGGACTTATTTCTTTTATACTGTAGTAAATAATATTTGGGCCTCGATTGGTTTAGGCATTTTTATGGGTGGAATTATTTTGGGTATAGATAGGGCCTTGATCAAGGGAATTACAAGAACCAATAAACTCAAACTTGTTCCTATTGGATTTAGAGTTTTATTAGCCCTGACCATTGGTCTATTTATGGCCCAACCAGCCCTACTCTATTTGTTTGACAAAGAAATTCATGTTCAAATTTCTTTGGACAATGAACAGAAAAAAAGAAGCAAACTCCAATCACAAGACAGTGTTTATCTTTCTTTGAAAGCGCCTCTTTTAGAACAAAGAAATCGGCTACAACAACAACTACTTGATAAAGACAAAGAAGTATCAAGAGCAAGAGAAAGTTTTATTGCAGAAACAGATGGAACAGGTGGTAGCAAAAAAATTGGCTTAAAAGATATCGCGCAAGCAAAGCAACAAGCTTATTTGAGATTGCAAGCGGATTATACACAATTGGAATCAGATTTTAGACCAAAACTCAATGAAAAGGATAGCAGCCTCAAACAGATAGACCAAAACATTTTAAAAGAGCAAGCCGCATTTGAAACATTACTCAATGATGGATTTATCACACGCATAGAGGCACTCAATCATTTAATCAACAACAATACTGCTGTAGCTTTTAGATACTACTTATTGGTAGCCATTCTCATGCTCATAGAATTAATGCCGGTGATTGCTAAAACCCTATTACCTAGTGGCACTTATGAAGAACACGCTAAATTACAAGAAGCTTTTGAAATAAAGCAATTACAAAAGCGGTATCAAAAAGCTACTGACGAAATTGAAGCATGATCAAAGTTAAAAATCAATGCTACCCAATTACTCTTCTTCGTCCCTGTTTTAAATAGATTAACCCTGCTATCAAAGACATGCAGACGAAGCCAATGATCCACATACTCTTTTCTGAAGATGGAATTTTTACAGATGCACTTACCTCTCTAGAAGCTGTGATAATAAAAACCAATAACAGCAATAAAGAGATGATGATTAAAGTTTCACCACCTTGTCCATGCATGATTTTGAGTATCGCTCCAATAATGGATGCAGCAAAAGATACAGTATAACTGTAGATAAGAATTTGCTCTTGTTTCATATTATTTGGCTCCTCCTGGGCAGTTTCTTTTTAGAAAATCTGTGTATAATTGAGAGAGGTGATTAAATGTTCCTGGTCCTTCAGAGATACTATGTGATCTGTTGGGATAGCTCATCATTTGAAATTGCTTTCCGTTACGAATAAGCTCATTGACCAGCATTTCCATATTGGAATAATGCACATTGTCATCACCAGTACCGTGAATCAATAATAAGTTTCCTTTTAAGTTCTTAGCGTGTGTAATAGGGCTTCCTTTGATAAATCCACTCTTGTCTTCCTGAGGTAATCCCATATAGCGTTCCTGATACAAGTTATCATAAGAAAACTGGTTGGCCACACCAGCTACCGCGATGCCTGTTTTATAAATATCTGGATATTGGAATAATAAATTTTGGGTAGCAGTCCCACCTCCACTCCAACCCCAAACCGCAATTCTTGTGGAATCCACAAAAGACCATTTCATGATTTCCTTGGCAGCCATAGCTTGGTCTCGAATATTTACTTGTCCAATTTTTTGATAAATAGATTTGCGCCATGCTCTTCCTTTTGGAACAGGCGTTCCGCGATTATCAATAGAGATATAAATATAACCATCTGCAGATAGGTCTCCACGATAGAGATAATTATAACCTACCCCATACTCGTCTTTTACATTTTGGCCCCAAGGCTCTGTATATACATAAAATAATACAGGGTATTTTTTCTTGGGGTCAAAATTGGTGGGCTTTACAATCCATGCATCCATAGTTACACTATCAGCGGTAGTTACAGTAAAGAACTCCAAACTTGATTTGGTTTTATCTTGTTGGCTAATGGCTTCATTTACTTTATCTCCATCGGTTCCAACATGCCCAGGTAGCTTAACCCATTCTGTAGTATTGGGTGTATAATAATTAGAAAACTGGTGTCTGGCATAAATTGCTCCGGGGGCAATTTCATAATTATGGGTTCCGGGTTGATTGTCCGGTGTAATCCTTTGTGCAGATCCAGAGCCATCCAATTTTGTTCTATACAAATAGCGTTGTGTTGCATTTTCAGGAGATGCTTCAAAATACAGATAACCGCTTCTTTCATCAATACAAGAAATCTGCATCACGTCATACTTACCATTGGTGATGCGCGTGACTGATTTGCCATTACGGCTAATGCGATACAAATGTCTCCAACCGTCTTTTTCACTTGCCCAAATAAACTCATTTCCATTGTCTAACCAGTCCCAACCACCATAACTATATTTCTCATCCCATAGAGGCAAAATATCTATCCAAGCTTCGTCTTCTTCTTGATAAATAGAAGTTGATTTTCCTGTTTTAACATCGCAAAGCAAAATAGCAGTTTCATTTTGTTT
>CAIZMD010000521.1 GCA_903933995.1 uncultured Bacteroidota bacterium | reverse complement strand
GGTCTTTTGTTTTTTTGGAACTGCATTACTAATCGTTTCAGTGAACAGACCCCATCTTCCAAAATTGAATCCCTTCAAATTGACTAATGCCTCCGTTGCTAAAGAGTTGGATGCCAGTATCGCCTGGTTCAGGAAAAACTTGTGCGGTCATCACAACCGTACCATCGGCAGCATAGACTTCTACAATGCTGGCGTCTAGAAAAATGCGCAAATCAATTTTTCCGGTATTGGGTAGTGCTGCTTCTGCGCGAGAAAGTTCTGCGTAACGTGCATTAAATGCAGAGGGTGTTTTGGAACGGTCTAGATAAAGCACTTGTTTGGATGCATCGTAACCTAATTCCAAATATCGCCCAGCGCCAACAGCTAGTCTAATTCCAGATTGCGTTTGAGCACCAGGAATTAAACGAAATTGCATTTCATAACTACTGCCTTTCAGCAATAATGTTTCTGTGTTTTGAAAAGATTTGTTAGGTAAGGTTTGTACTGTTTGTCTCAATGTTTTGAGTGCATCAATAGGTGTTTGTACCAATTGATATTCATCACCCATTTTTTTCAAAGCCAATTTTCTAGGCAAGGACATAGCACCTTTCCAAGGTTTGGTAGGAATGGCATTGGCATAGTTCCAACTATTCACCCATCCAATACTGACAATATCTTTATTAGCTGTTTGGTAATAAGCTACTGCTGCATAATAATCCAATCCATGATCCTGTTTGAGTATGGGACCTGTTGGATTATCACTTAAAAATTGTTGTCCATCAAACTCACCCACAAAATATTGCATGGTGCTATTCTGAGAAGTATAGAGTACCCACTTGGTTTTTCCATTAGATCCCAACACGGGTAAAGGCATGAGGTCTGGGCATTCCCATACAGCACTGGTATCGCCCGCCGGGCCAAAATTGCTCAAGTGTTTCCAGTCTTTTAAATTCTTGGATCCATAAAAAGAAATCTGGTGTTCAATGGGTTGAGACACAGCCATGATCCAATTTTTTGTTGGCGCATACCAAAACACATTTGGGTCACGAAAGTCTTTTTTATGCAAGTCCAACACCGGATTGCCCGTGTATTTTTTCCAACTGGTTCCACCGTCAACACTATAAGCCAGGTTCTGTGTTTGAAGCGTATCTGTATGACCTGTATAGATGGCTACTAGTGGAGATGTTCCCTTTCCAAAACCACTACTATTGTCTTTATCCCAAACAGCAGAACCCGAAAACATCATGATACCATTTTCTTCCTTGAGTGCAATGGGTGCTTGTTTCCAGTGCAAGAGATCCTTGCTAGTTGCGTGCGCCCAAGTCATATGCCCCCACTCATTGCCAAAGGGATTGAACTGATAAAACAAATGATAGGTTCCCTGATGATAGACCAAACCATTGGGGTCATTGGTCCAATTCACGGGTGGTGTAAAATGATACTGTGGCCTATAGGGTTCTTGAAATAATTTTGTCTGAGCAGTTGCGCATAGCGCGATGCCCATGGCTAGGATACTCGCTGCAATTCTCATTGTAATTGTTTTTCAAGATCTTCCAAACTCACACCCTTGGTTTCTGGCATACTGGTTACTACCCAAATTAATTGCAGCACCATCATGCCCGCAAAAAATGCAAAAATGGGCCAGGGATTGTCTTTGAAAATCCCATTCTCACTATCCAAGAATACAGGTGTGATCAGCGTGATAATGGCAGCAAATACCCAGTGTACGCTGGCACCAAAACTTTGTCCCGCACTGCGAATTTTATTGGGAAAAATTTCTGAGATAAATACCCAAATCACTGCACCTTGTCCTACGGCGTGTGCAGCAATAAAGAGCAACAAAAAACTCATCAAGAACACAGGACCCGTGCCCGCATAAAATGCATAAGCCACCATACTCAAACTAAAAATATACCCCAGTGATCCAATGAGCAATAATGTTTTTCTTCCCAGCCTATCAATTAGGTAAAGACCCACAAACGTAAAAATCAAATTGGTTCCACCAATGGCAATGGAATTAAACAAAGACTCTTTGGCAGCAAGACCTGCTTTCTCCAAAATCTCTGGCGCATAGTATAAAATAAAATTGATGCCTGATACCTGATTAAAAAAGGCAATCATAAATGCTAGGTAAATCACTTTCTTGTGTTTACTGCTAAAGAAATCTGCCGCTTTGCCAATACCACCATCGGTTTGGTTAGCCATCATAATATTGGCTACTTCTCCTTCAATATCTTCCACACCAATTTCTTCCATCACCGCTCTTGCTGCCGGCAAATCATTCTTGTGAGAAATCAACCATCTTGGGCTTTCTGAAATGCCAAACACTAATGCAGTATAAATGATAGAGGGTACTGCAAGAACGCCCAACATCCAACGCCAGTCATCGGCCCCGCCAACACCTTGTAGAAAATAGTTAGAAAGGAATGCTACCAAAATTCCAAACACAATATTGAATTGGTACAAAGCACCCAAAGTACCACGGGTCTTGGGTGTAGATATTTCTGAAATATAAATAGGCGCCACTACTGATGAAACCCCAATACCAACACCTCCCATAAAACGAAAGAAAGAAAACACATAGGGATCATTGGCTAGAGCCGATCCAAAAGCAGACACTGCAAATAAAATGCCCACCCAGAGCAAGACTTTTTTTCTACCATATTTTTCTGTGGGAATTCCTCCAAACAAGGCACCTACTACAGTTCCCCAAAGG
>CAIZMD010000520.1 GCA_903933995.1 uncultured Bacteroidota bacterium | reverse complement strand
TCTGGCTTTTTCTTTTAAGATTCTGCTATGTTCTAGAATACTATGGGCTTCTTTTAAAATCTGCAAACCAATATCGGTTGTGAGAATGGGATTTTGTTTTCTATCAAAAATCACCGCTCCCAATTCTTCTTCCAATTTTTTGATCATGGCACTCAAAGTTGCCTGTGCCACATGACAATGCTCAGCCGCCTTGGTAAAGCTTTTGAGTTTGTCTACTGCAATAATATATTCTAGTTGTTGTATGTTCACTTGCTGGATTGCAATTTAATGCTTCCTGTTTTAATTCCTTTACCAGTTACGGTAAGTGTTATGTCTCCAGCCTGTTTGCTGCTCTGTACCAAGACCACGAGTTTGCCACTAAAGGCTTTCATGGTACTGGATTGAAAGGGCACCAAGGAGCTAGCATCGCCATTGCAGACCGCTTTAAAACTTCCTGCACCTGTTACACTAAAACTCAATTCATTATCAGCAGTAGAGCAGGGGTTGCCATTTTTGTCTACTACCGAAACTGTTACAAAACTTAAGTCATCGCCATTGGCATCTAATTGTTTTCTGTCTGCTTCCAAGACCAATTGGTTGGGACTATCTGCTGTAACAATGCTTTTCTCCATTGCAACTTTTCCTTGTTTGTCATAGGCCACAACTTTTATAGTGCCTGGTTCATATTTTACATCCATCCACATAAGTCTATAGCGGGTTAACCAACTGCTATTGTTTTTTTGCTGCACCCCCATGCTCTTACCATTGACAAATAATTCAGCTTTGTCATAGTTGGTGTACACAAATACGGGAGTAGTTTCTCCTTCTCTGCCAGCCCAGTTCCAGTGTGGTAAAATATGCAAGGTATTTTCCTTGGTATTCCACCTGCTCTTGTACAAATAGAATCGGTCTTTGGGTAGGCCCGCCAAATCATTGATGCCAAAATAGGAACTTCTAGATGGCCATTGTTCGTCATAAGGCGTGGGTTCACCCAAATAGTCAAAACCGGTCCAAACAAATTCTCCCAGGACCCAAGGTTTGTCATCAATTAAAGCAAATTGTTCATCGGGTAAATTAGACCAATCACAGTATTCCAAATCATAAGAAGAGGATTGATTATCGGGGTATTGTTTGTTTTTATATTCCTTCACGGGAAATTTGTAGATGCCTCTGGAACTCACGGTAGAAGCGGTTTCTGAGCCAAGCAAGAAACCTTGTGGGAATGCTTTAAAGGCATCGTCATAAAGCTTGGTTCTATAGTTTAAACCTGGAATATCTAGTATGGCACCAAACCCATTTTGAATGGTGGCTTTTACTTGATCCATCCCAACAGTTACCGGACGGGTTGGGTCTTCTCTGTGAAAAATCTCTTGCAACCATTTAGCGCGTTTTACGCCTTCTGCATAGTGTTGATCTGGTACTTCATTACCAGAACTCCACATGACAATGCAGGGATGGTTTCTAGTAGCATGCATCATATTTACTACATCTTTTTCTGCATCGGTATTAAAATATCGCGCATAGCCATTTTTTACTTTTGGTTTGGCCCACTCGTCAAATGTTTCTGCTAAGAACAGAAAACCCATTTCATCACAAAGATCCAATTGCTCCTGTGATGGCATATTGTGTGAGCTCCTAATAGCATCGCAACCCATATCTTTTAAAATACGCAGTTGTCTGCGAAGCGCGGCTATATTAATGGCGGCACCCAAGGGTCCAAGGTCATGGTGTAAACAAACTCCTTTGAATTTTCTGCTTTGTCCATTCAAGCTAAAACCAGTACTTGGTAAATAACTAATTTGACGAATCCCAAACCGGCTAGTTAGTTGGTCTTTTAATTGCCCCTTTACATAGACCCTTGAAATGGCTTTGTAGAGATAGGGCCTTTCCGGACTCCAGAGCATTGGATTTTTTACTGCAAGATCCTGTTCAAATTCGTTACCAAATTTGATACCGGCAGTATCTATGGAAACCCGTTTGTTATTGGCGTCAAGAATTTCAGTAACCAATTGCAGGTCCTTGCCTGCGGTCTTGGTTTTGATTTTTACCTTGGCTAGTTCTGTTGAAATAAAAGGAGTTGTGATATAAGTTCCCCATTGTTCTATACCTATTTCATTTTTGATTTCAATGCGCACATTTCTATACAACCCAGCACCAGGATACCATCTGGAAGATTCACTCACATTATTCAAATGAACAGCCAAAAGATTTTTTCCGCTGGGTGCTAATTGATTGGTAATGTCTAAATAGAAATAGTTATAACCATAATTCCATTCACCTACTTTTTGCCCATTTAAATAAACCCTTGGTTCACTCATGGCGCCATCAAAAATGATGATGGCTTTTTCCCCTTTCTTTAGTGGCGCTAGTTCAACTGTTTTTCTATACCATCCTTCTCCAATATAGGGTAGGGCGCCTGTTCTGCCTGTTTTCTCACTGGCCTGCTTTTCTCCGTTCTGTGTAATGGCCACTACTTGTTTGTCTATCTCTTTGTCAAAGGGTCCGTTAATGGCCCAATCATGGGGAACAGCAACGGTTTGCCAATCTTTGTCATTAAAATTGGTTTGGAATGCTTGGGGATTGTTTCCCTTGGCAAATTTCCATCCATCTTTAAGTGTTATAACGGTTCTGGTCTGGGAGCTGGCTGCTTGCAAAAGCAATAACTGAATCAAAATGGCAGCGCAAAATCTGAGTGGCATGTGACATCAATTTAGTCCTGAAATGTACTAAAATAGGAGCAGTTAACTGTCCTGTATCTCTAGCTTAAAAACGATGCTTTAATGCTGGTAATTGATCAACCTGATATTTTCCGCATTAAGGTTTCTAATGGTCCGTTTTTAAATTTTTTAGACCAAGCAATACTGAAAAGAATACTCAGTAAATAGTAAAGAACAGCATAACAAAGAATATAGATAGCTTCAGTAGGCTTTTCGTCTTCTAATAATCCGGTGTATTGTTTTCCTGTAATGATTGACAAAACAATCATGCCCAATGTGAGGTGGCTCACATAATGTGTTAGGGTCAGTTGACC
>CAIZMD010000519.1 GCA_903933995.1 uncultured Bacteroidota bacterium | reverse complement strand
GTTTAGCAATTTTAAAAACCTAGTTTGAACAGGTTTGTCAAATACAAGATATTCATGTGGAATATCTGTTTTGTTCTGTGATTTGTCTTTTAACAGTTCCCAAGTTTTACCATCCTTGCTTCCTAAGAGCTGGTATTGGTGGTACAAACCTGTCTGTTTGCCCATAACAGTAGCGTCTTGGTCTGCATAGTTAATCTGCACGGCATGCACGGTAGAAACCTTACCCAAATCGGTTTGAATCCATTCAGACTTGGTATCCGTTGCCGCACTCCAATAAGTCTTGATATTTTCATCATTGGCCAGATTGGCTGAAAAAGCCCCCAGAGTGCTAGAAACTTGTATGGGTTTGTTGTAATTCAACAACATCCATCCAGTAAATTGGCTCTTATTATGATCTGCGTTTTTATTGGGTAAGAAATGCGGATAATCGCCGTAGGCAGTATTGGTATACAAAATGCCATCCTTATCAATATTGGCCGGCCAAATGCCAATCCTTCTTTCAAAATTATTCTTAGTAGCAATTACTAGTGTAGAAACATGCCACCAGTGTTGAAATAAGTCTTGGTAAGTAGCACCATGACCTGCTCCATTGACAAAGCCACCTGGCTTAAAGGAAAAAGGATTATGAGACTGATACGTAAAGGGCCCCATGGGATAGTCAGAAACATATACCCCATCGCCATAGCCACTGAATTCTGTTCCTGGCGCACCATATTGTAAATAGTATTTTCCCTTGAACTTATTCATCCAAGATCCTTCAATAAAGGGCTTTAGAAAAGTATTGTCATTGTGTTCTCCAAAACGTTCCCATCCATGAATACTATCATTCAAACGGAGTAATTCCTTGCGTTCACCAATGGGTTGCAAAGTTTTTCTGTTAAGCTCCTGTCCATAAGTGGGATAAGTATTACTAGAACCAAAATAAATATAGAGTCGGTTGTCATCGTCTAAGAAAAATGCAGGATCCCAAGCACCCACTTGAAATGAATCAACTGCTTCTTTCCACTCGTCTTTTTGCGGATTGGTACTCATCCAAATGGGAAAGTTTTTGGAATAGGTACTACCAATCACTAATAGGGTATCACCTAAGACCAAGGTGGCTGGTGCACACAATTCATCATAGACTTTATGCCAAGGTTTTAGAAATTTTCTAGCAACAAAATTCCACTGAACCATATCAGGACTCCACCAATAGCCCCATTGATTGGTTGAGAATAAATAGTAATTGCCTTTGAATACGGTGATCACAGGATCCGCTGTGGCCCTATGTTTGCCCTGTTCAGAGAAATTGGGAATGGGGCAATAACCGTAGTCAATATTAATGGGGTTGCAATAGGTTTTTTGCTGCGCGATGGCAGTTGAACAAAAACAACTCAGTAGACAAATGACTATTGCAATGGGTAAGTTTCTAGCAAGCATGGCATTGATTTGTGCAACGGTAAGTTACAGCATTCACAAAAAACTACCATGCATTATTGTGCCATCAACCAATCTTTTAGTGCAGCAAAATTTGCCTGCATGGGTATGCTTTTTTTGCTTTGTTGAAAAAGGGGCAATACAGTATCCGGAATAGGAATTTTTTGGCCAATGGCAGCTTCTACTGTTTCTGGAAATTTCACTGGATGGGCTGTTTCTAAAATCATGCCCTTGGCAGATGGATGCTTAGATTGGTATTGCTCCAAAGCTTGATAAGCCACGGCTCCGTGTGGATCCAACATATATCCGTCTTGTTGATAGACAGCTGCAGTAGTCTGTTTGGTAATTTCATCTGAAATGGAATAACCCTCAATTGTAGCCGCCATTTTTCCATGGTCCTTGGCAAATAATTCCAAGATGCGCACAAAATTACTTGGGCTACCTACATCCATGGCATTGCTAATAGTAGGAACAGCTGTCTTTGGTTGATACACTCCAGTTTGAAGATATTCGGGAACGGCGTCATTGGCATTGCAGGCCGCAATAAATTGTTGCAAAGGCAATCCACTAGCATGGGCCATAAGACCCGCACATAGATTTCCAAAATTGCCACTGGGTACTGAAATCACCGGAGCTATTTTAAAGCCCATTTGATGCCATTGCTGCCATGCAAAAAAATAATAGAGCTGTTGTGGCAACCAACGCGCTACATTGATGCTATTGGCAGATGTGAGCGATAGATGGCCATTTAGATCCGCATCCATAAACGCGTCTTTGACCATGGCCTGACAATCATCAAAACTACCAGCCACTTCTAGGGCCTTAATATTTTGTCCGCAGGTAGTTAGTTGCAATTCTTGCACAGGGCTCACTTTGCCACTGGGGTAAAGGATAATCACTTCTACCCCATCCACACCCAGGAATCCATTGGCTACTGCTCCACCAGTATCTCCTGATGTGGCTACCAAAACCGTGGTTTTATTATAAGCCGCTTTGGAAAAATGCCCCAAACATCGGCTCATAAATCTGGCACCTACGTCTTTAAACGCCAAGGTTGGGCCATGAAATAATTCTAAGGAATAAATCTGCTCATTGATCTTGACCAAGGGGAATTCAAAGTCAACCGTCTCTGCTACTATTTGCTCTAAACTAACGGTATCAATGCTTTTTCCAACATAAGGTTGCATCACTTGCAAAGCCAGTTCTGTTTTATCTATACCAGGCAATGCTGCTATAAATGCGGGACTTAGTTGGGGTATTTCTGTTGGAAAATACAAACCCTTATCAGGAGCCTGACCTCTAATGGTAGCTTCTCTAAAATCAACTATGGGTGCTTGTCCGTTGAGACTTCTGTATTTCATGAAGGTGTTTGTTCGGTAATCAATGAATCCACAAATCTTACGCCACTGTGGTTAATGGTGGTTACATAAGTATGGTGGTCTAATCCAAGTCCATCATAAATTTGCTGCATCAGTTCCTCTACTTTTTTGGCTGTTGCATGCGTTTCACTCAACATAAAAATGGAGGGGCCAGAGCCAGAGATGCCTCCACCCAAGGCACCAGCTTCTTTGCTTTGCTGTTTCACTTGGTCAAACCCTGGAATGAGAATACTACGCACGGGTTCAATTAACACGTCTTCTAATGATCTTCCAATCAATGCATAATCAGCTTGCAATAAACCTGCAACCAGTCCTGCAATATTGCCCCATTGCCTAATAGCATCTTTGAGCAATACTTTTTGTTGCAGAATGCTACGCGCATCAGAGGTTTTCACTTCTATTTGTGGGTGCACAATGGTCACAAATAATGGTGGCGCCGTTAGTGCAACAATATCTAGAGGGAAAATAGAACGGATTAAGGTTACGCCCCCATAAATACAAGGCGCAATATTATCTGCATGCTTCACACCCGATGCCAGTTTTTCACCATTCATTGCAAAACGCACAAGGTCTTCTTTGCTAAAGTAATTGTGTAAAAGCCTGTTGGCTGCTGCAACTGCTCCAGCAGAACTAGCCGCGCTAGAGCCTACGCCAGAACCGGGTTTGATTTGTTTTTGGATGGTTAGTTCAAAGCCAATATTGCTGGGTAATTCTTCCATCATGGCCAGCAAAGCTGCACCTGCAACGTTTTTTTCAGGATCAGTGGGCAGGTTGTATTCGTCATCATTAATGATTGTGATACCTGGTGTTTCTTTAAAGCGAATTTGCATTTTGTCAAAAGGCTCATTCACTGCAAAACCCAATACGTCAAAACCACAAACCATATTGGCTACGGTGGCTGGCGCTTCCACTTTTACAAGAGCGGAAAAATCCATTTGATAGGGACTATTGATGGCTAATTTGTTCTCCATGATTTTTGTTTAAACCCTTGCTACTCTAATAATATCTGCAAATACGCCAGAAGCAGTTACGTCTGCACCAGCACCTGCTCCTTTTACTACTAATGGTTGTTCTGGGTATCTTTCTGTATAAAACAAGACCAGATTGTCTTTACCATACAAATGGTAAAAATCAGATTCCGCAGGAATATGTTGCAAGCCAACAGCTGCTTTGCCATTTTCATAAGCAGCTACAAATTTTAATTTGCAATTTTTGGCTGCTGCCGCCTCATAGATGGCTTTAAAATGGGGTTCTTGTTTTTCCATCTCAGCATAAAAATCTTCTACACTTCCTTCAAAACAACTGGCTGGCAAAAAGTATTCGTTACTTATGTCTTCCATTTCCAATTGTCTACCTGATTCGCGAGCCAGAATCATAATCTTACGCATCACATCGGTTCCGCCCAAATCCAGTCTTGGATCGGGTTCAGTATATCCTTCTGCTTGAGCTTGTCTTACCACTTGTGCAAATGGTTTTGAGCCATTATAGTTATTAAATACAAAATTTAAGGTGCCTGATAGTACGGCCTGTATTTTACTAATAGCATCACCACTTCTAAGTAAATCAGTTAAAGTGCCAATCACAGGCAAACCCGCTCCCACATTGGTTTCAAACAGAAACTTGGCATTGTATTCTCTGGCCTGCTGTTTGAGTAATTGATAGGCGCTATAAGAAGAAGAACAGGCAACTTTATTGCAAGCCACTACAGAAATACTTCTAGTAAGTAATTTGCCATAAACAGCTGCTACTTCTGCATTGGCTGTTACGTCTACAAATACACTATTGCGCAAATTCAGTGTTCTAATTTGTTCAACAAATTGGTGAATGGTTCCAATCGGTGCTGCTTCTAATCCAGCTTTCCAATTATCTAAGTCAATACCATCTTCTTGTACCAAGATCCGCTTGCTATTGGCTAGTCCTACTACCCTAATTTGTAAGCGCAAATGCTCTAATAAATATTGATACTGTTTTTGCAATTGAGCCAAGAGCTTTCCGCCCACATTTCCAGTACCTGCAACAAATACGTTTAACTGTTTGTAAGTGGTTTCAAAGAATTCCTCGTGCAACACGTTGATGGCTTTTTGTACATCTATGGAAGAAAGTACGGTTGAGATATTTTTCTCTGAAGAACCTTGTGCAATGGCGCGAACATTAATGCCATTTCTTCCCAGCACTCCAAACATTTTACCACTAATGCCTGGATGACTTTTCATCTGTTCACCCACCAAGGCTACAATGGACAATCCTTTTTCAACTTTCAAAGGTTCAACCCTGCCTGTTTGAATCTCATGACTAAACATCAGATCAATAGCAGCTTTGGCTTTCTCTGTATCGGCATCATTAATACCCACACAAATACTATGTTCAGAAGAACTTTGGGTAATCAGGATCACATTCACGCTTTGATTGGCCAAGGCTTCAAATAGTCGCTTAGAAAATCCTGGAATGCCTACCATGCCACTACCTTCTAGACTAAGTAGACTAATCTTGTTTACAGAAGAAATGCCACGAATAATATTGTCATTGATACTGGTGCCATTCTCAATTAAAGTACCGTGTTCCTCTGCTGCAAAAGTATTCTTGACCCATACTGGAATATGGGCAGTCATGACAGGTTGAATGGTTGGCGGGTAAATAATCTTGGCGCCAAAATGAGAAAGCTCCATGGCTTCCTGATAGGAGATATGTTGTATGGGTCTGGCATTGGCTACCAGTCTTGGGTCTGCGGTCATCATGCCACTTACATCGGTCCAAATTTCAAGAACAGAAGCTTGTACGGCAGCCGCATAAATGGCAGCAGTATAATCAGAACCGCCTCTTCCTAATGTGGTAGTATGATTGTGTTGATCACTGGCAATAAAGCCTGGAACTACATATAGACTGCAAGGGTTATTAGTAACATAGTCTTTGATCAGCAGATTGGTCTTGCCAAAATCTACCAAGGCATTGCCATGATGTGAATTAGTTTTGATCAGATTCCTTGAATCTACCCATTGCTGTTCTACTGGTATAGATTGAAACTTAGCCGCCATAATCAAAGAAGAAAGAATCTCTCCATAGCTCACCATTCTATCTCTTGTTCTATCAGACAATTCTCCTAACAAGAACACGCCATCGCTAATGGCTTCTAATTCATTGAACTTTTGTTTTACCTGACTCAAACAGGCGCTTTGTTGTTGAATGGGTAATAATTCTCTTACTGCATCTAAATGCTTTTGCTCCAAGCCTTTTAGCACTTGCTGATAAGAATCGTTTCCTGCTTCCGCCAAGCTACCCGTTTGTAACAGTGCATCGGTTACACCACCCATGGCTGATAACACCAAGACTAGGGGTTCTTTTTTCACTGCTTCCAATACAATGGAAACTACTTGGTTCATGTTTTTGGCATTGGCTACAGAGCTACCGCCAAATTTTAATACTTGCATACATTCTATTTCTGATTCCCTTAGGAACAAATGAGTTGATCTTGTTGATGAACAGCTTTACAGCCCTTTGATAATATGGAAATGACAACCCCTTACAGGGTCGTAGTGGTAGTTGTAGGAACAACAACAAACAGCGTAGAAGCCGTTGCAGTAGTAGAGATAATATGTTGTTGCAGTATTTGCATGTTCCTAATGAGCTTGAAGATAGTACAATCTTCTGGCATTTCAAGTTGATCCATCAAAAAAATAGCCTGCTGAACAGTCAATGGTTCAGCAGGCTAACTATATTATGATACAGTACTAATGGTTTTCATATCAGTCATGGCCCTGCGTAATTCAGTACCTACCATTTCTACTTGGTGGTAACGAATTACTTCATTCACAGCAATCAAGATCTTATTGTCAACACCAGCATCAATGCCATTGTTGAAATTTTGACCAATCACATCTGTATCTACTTTTTTCATAAAATCAGCTAACAATGGTTTGCAAGCATGATCAAACAAGTAGCAACCATATTCAGCCGTATCAGAAATCACACGGTTCATTTCAAATAATTTCTTGCGCGCAATAGTATTGGCAATCAATGGTGTTTCATGCAATGATTCATAGTAAGCAGACTCTGCTTTAATACCGGATTCTACCATGGTTTCAAAAGCAAGTTCTACACCAGCACGAACAAACGCAACTAACAACAAACCGTTGTCAAAAAATTCTTGCTCTGCAATTTTCACATCGCCAGCAGGTGTTTTTTCAAAAGCTGTTTCTCCAGTGGCTGCTCTCCAAGTAAGCAAGTTCTTGTCATTATTGGCCCAGTCTTCCATCATAGTTTGGGAGAATACTCCACTCATGATATCGTCTTGGTGTTTTTGGAACAAACTGCGCATGATGTCTTTTAGTTCTTCAGATAATTCATATGCCTTAATCTTGGCTGGATTAGACAACCTATCCATCATGGCAGTAATACCGCCTTGTTTTAAGGCTTCGGTTACTACTTCCCATCCGTATTGAATTAATTTAGAAGCATATCCTTTGTCAATACCTTTTTCAATCATTTTGTCAAAGCATAGAATAGATCCAGTTTGCAACAATCCACAAAGAATGGTTTGCTCACCCATCAAATCTGATTTTACTTCTGCTACAAAAGAAGATTTTAATACACCTGCTCTATGACCACCTGTTCCAGCACAATAGGCTTTGGCTTGTTCCCATCCTTTTCCTTCTGGATCATTCTCTGGGTGTACTGCTATCAAAGTAGGAACGCCAAATCCACGCTGATACTCTGCACGTACTTCAGAACCTGGACATTTTGGTGCCACCATGATCACGGTAATGTCTTTTCTAATTTGCATGCCTTCTTCCACAATATTGAAACCATGAGAATAAGACAGGGTTGCTCCGTGTTTCATCAAAGGCATTACAGCACCTATAACAGAAGTATGTTGTTTGTCTGGTGTTAAGTTGATCACCAAATCAGCCGTTGGAATTAGTTCTTCATAAGTACCTACTGTAAAATTGTTTTCGGTAGCTGATTTCCAAGACTGACGTTTTGCTTCAATAGCTTCTTTGCGCAAAGTGTAAGAAACGTCTAAGCCAGAGTCACGAAGATTTAAACCTTGGTTCAAACCCTGAGCACCACATCCTACAATCACAATTTTTTTTCCTTTTAATTTTTCTACACCATCAGAGAATTCAGTTTTATCCATGAATTCACAAACTCCTAACTGATTCAGTTTCTCTCTAAGTGATAGCGTGTTAAAATAATTTCCCATTTTCTTTTTTTTGCTTGTTTCTAAGAACGATTTGTTTGTTTATTAAATAAGATAAATTCATGACTAATTAAAGCAAGCCATTTACATGGTGAATACTTCACTTTGTTTGTCAAGGAACTCATTTTCAATTTGCTCTTCTCCAGGTTGCGCTTCTTCAAATTCACGGAGCTTTTCATGGAAACCATGACTGGCTTTGATAATGGCCACGCGCGCACTACGCACAAACTCTATTAAACCATAAGGAGCCAATACTTCTACCAATTTGTCAGTTTCTTCTCTGTGACCACTGGTTTCAAAAATGGTATAGTCTTTTCTAATCACTACCGCTCTTGCACCGTGCTCGCGTAATAATCTTTCCACTTTTACTTTTTCAGCAATCTCGTCTGTTGACACTTTATATAAAGCCAATTCCTGCCAAATAATCTCGTCATTGGTATTGTAGTAAGCTTTCAATACTTCTACCTGCTTTTCAATCTGTCTTGCCAATTTGCGCACCACTTCTTCAAATTCATTGATGACAATAGTAAAACGGTGAATGCCCTCTGCTTCTGATGGTGAAGTATTCAGACTTTCTATATTGATTTTTCTTCTGCTGAACATGGTGGCAATTCTTACCAACAGTCCAATATGGTTTTCGGTATAAACCGTGATAGTAAATTCCTCTTTTTGCATAACCAACCCCGCAGGGTATTTATTAAATGATATTATTTTAATCTGATTTCACTAACGCTACAACCTTGTGGCACCATGGGAAACACATTATTTTCCTTACCTACCATTACTTCTAATAAGTAGGATCCATTGTGGTTCAACATGGTTGTAAGTGCATCACGCAAATATTCCCTTTGACTAATTTTTTGTCCTTCTATTTTGTAAGCTTTTGCTACTGCTACATAATCAGGACTAGCAATGTCAACAAATGAATAACGTTTATCGTGAAATAACTGCTGCCATTGGCGTACCATTCCAAGGAATTCATTATTCAAGATCAGGATCTTTATATTCACTTCACTCTGCATTACCGTACCTAATTCCTGAATGGTCATTTGAACCCCACCATCACCAATGATTGCTACAACAGTTCTTTCGGGTGCTCCAAATTTGGCGCCTATCGCCGCAGGCAACGCAAAGCCCATTGTTCCTAATCCTCCAGATGTTACATTGCTTTTACTCTGATTGAATTTGGCATACCTACACGCAACCATTTGGTGTTGACCAACATCGGTTACTATCACTGCATTACCGCCTGTTAATTCATTCAAATTGCGAATCACTTCGCCCATTGTTAAAACATCGGTTGATGGATTCAGCTCTTCATGAATCACTTCTTTCTCTTCCTCTAATTGGTATTCTCTGAATCTATTCACCCACTGAGGATATACTTTTGATTCCACTAATTTGGTAAGCATGGGTAATGTTTCTTTGCAATCACCCCATACACCAACCGTTGCTTTCACATTCTTATCAATCTCTGAAGGATCAATGTCTAAATGAATAATTTTTGCTTGTTTGGCATATTTATCTAGTCGGCCAGTAACACGATCATCAAATCTCATACCTACTGCAATCAATACATCACAATCATTGGTCAATACATTTGGACCATAATTACCATGCATGCCTAACATGCCCACATTCAAAGGATGATCTGAAGGAAGTGCACTCAATCCTAAAATAGTCCATGCAGCAGGTATGCCAGTTTTCTCTACAAAGGCTTTGAATTCTTTTTCCGCTTTACCCAAGATCACACCTTGACCAAAAATGATAAATGGTTTTTCTGCCTTATTGATCAATTCAGCTGCAGCAGTAATATATTCTTTACGGATGATTGGTTTTGGACGATAGCTCCTGATATGTGTACAGGGCTGATATCCTTCATATTCGAATTGTTGCAGTTGCGCATTTTTTGTGATATCTATCAATACTGGTCCTGGTCTACCGCTTTTGGCAATATAAAATGCTTTTGCCAACACAGCAGGTATCTCAGTGGCGTCAGTTATTTGATAATTCCATTTAGTTACTGGTGTAGTAATATTAATCACGTCAATTTCTTGAAACGCATCGGTACCTAATAAATGTGCATATACTTGTCCTGTGATACACACTAATGGGGTGCTATCAATCATGGCATCTGCCAATCCTGTTACAAGGTTGGTTGCACCCGGACCACTTGTTGCAAACACTACACCACATTTTCCGGATGTCCGTGCATAACCTTGACCAGCATGAATCCCGCCTTGTTCGTGTCTGACCAAGATATGTTTCAGCTTATCATGATAATCATATAACGCATCATAAATTGGCATGATGGCGCCACCGGGATAACCAAAAATGGTATCCACATCTTCTGCTATAAAGGCTTCCAGAACGGCTTGAGACCCACTAATGGTTTTTGTTTTTTTAGTTACCGTTGTTTCTTGTACTGTTGCTAAAGTTTCCATCAGAATATATTGAGTTTGATAGGAATAGTTTAAGCTTCGTCGGTTACACAACCTTCAGAAGCGTCTTTTACACATTGTGCGTATTTGAATAAAACACCTTTGGTTGCTTTCAAAGCTGGTTGTTTCCAATTGGCCCTACGCTGTGCAATGACTTCATCACTGACTTTTAAGTGAATGGTATTGTTTACGGCGTCTAGTTCAATCACATCATCGTCTTGTACCAAACCAATTAAACCACCTACATAGGCTTCGGGTGTAATATGGCCAACTACAAATCCGTGCGTACCTCCACTAAATCTACCATCCGTAATCAAGGCAACTGATTTACCCAAACCCGCGCCAATAATGGCCGATGTGGGTTTCAACATCTCTGGCATACCCGGTGCACCCTTGGGTCCCACATTGGTAATCACCACCACGTCTCCGTGTTTGATCTTACCGCTATTAATGCCTTGAATCAATTCCTGCTCGCCATTAAATACGCGAGCGGGTCCAACAAAACGTTCTCCTTCTTTGCCACTGATCTTTGCAACAGATCCTTTCTCGGCCAAATTGCCGTACAAGATTTGCAAGTGACCAGTAGCTTTTAAAGGGGTCTCTAGGGGGAGAATAATTTTTTGTTTGTCAAAATCTAAATCAGGCATACTGGCTAGGTTCTCTGCAATGGTTTTTCCAGTTACAGTTAAACAATCGCCGTGCAAGAATCCTTTTTGTAATAAGTATTTCATCACAGCAGGAACACCACCATATTGGTGAAGGTCTTGCATCAAGTATTTTCCACTGGGTTTAAAATCTGCTAATACCGGAGTTTTATTGCTGATGGCTTGAATATCATCCTGTGTTAAACTTACGTCTACACTTTTGGCCATGGCAATCATGTGCAAGACTGCATTGGTACTTCCTCCCAAGATCATGATCACTGTGATAGCATTTTCAAATGCTTTCTTGGTCATGATATCCCTTGGCTTAATATCTTTTTCTAACAAAAGCTTAATGGCTTTTCCAGCGTCTTCACATTCTTTTTGTTTTTCATCGCTCAATGCTGGATTAGAAGAAGAGAAGGGTAAACTCATACCCAAGGCCTCAATGGCCGATGCCATGGTATTGGCGGTATACATACCACCACAAGCACCAGCGCCTGGGCAGGCATGTTGTACAATCCCTTTAAAATCTGCTTCACTTAATTGTCCTGCAATCTTCTGACCAAGGGCTTCAAAAGCAGAAACAATATTTAAGTCTTGTCCATTATAATGGCCGGGGGCGATGGTTCCACCATACACCATAATAGAGGGTCTATTTAACCTGCCCATGGCAATTAATGAACCGGGCATATTTTTATCACAACCAGGAATGGCAATGAGTCCATCATAATACTGTGCACCACAAACTGCTTCAATACTGTCTGCAATAATATCTCTGCTCACCAAAGAATAACGCATACCATCGGTACCATTACTCATACCATCACTCACTCCAATGGTGTTGAAGATTAATCCCACCAAATTGTTTTCCCAAACACCGGCTTTTACTTTCTTAGCCAAATCATTCAAGTGCATATTACAAGTGTTACCATCGTAACCCATGCTCACTACACCTACTTGGGCTTTATGCAGGTCTTCATCTGTTAACCCAATCCCATAAAACATAGCTTGCGCTGCGGGCTGTGTTGGGTCTAGGGTAATGGTCTTGCTATATTTATTTAGTTCCATAATTTATTTTTTGTCAACAATCAATGCGGAATAAGCTGCTTGTACTTTTCTACTCAAAGTCTCATCCCAATTTTTGGTAAATGGTTTTCCGTCTAAGCTTTCCCATCCAATGACTTCAGCAGCGGTACCACAGAAAAAAGCAGCATCTGCTCCATATACATCTTCCACTGTAAAGAATTTTTCTTCTACAGGAATACCAAGTGCTTCACAGATTTCAAGAACGGTTGCCCTAGTAATGCCTGGTAAAATATTACCCAAGGATGGGGTAAATAATTTGCCGTCTTTTTCATAAAATACATTGGCACCAGGGCCTTCAGCTACAAAACCATTCATATCAGTTAACAATGCCTCATCGTATCCTTTTGCCTTTGCTTCTTGTGAAGCCATGATAGAATTCACATAATGACCAGCTGCTTTTGCATGAATTTTAAATCCTTTGGGGTTGGGTCTTTCAAAAGAAGAAGTCATGATCCGCAATAATTTGTCACCCAAGAATGCACCCATTTCCCAGGCCTGAATAGTTAGGTGGGCACTGGTGTTTTTATTAAAGCTCATGTTCTCACCAACATACACCAGTGGGCGGATATAAGCGTCTTGCAAATTATTGTCAGCTAAAACTTTGTAGGTAGCAGCAATGAGTTCATCGGTATCATATTCATAGGGCAGAGACAATGTTTCAGCAGAAACCCTTAAACGGTCATAGTGTTCCTTTGCCTTAAAAATCTTGGTTTCACCACTTTGGGTTTTATAAGACCTAATACCTTCAAACACTGCAAAGCCATAGTGCAAAGACTGACTATAGAGGTTCATCTTAGTATCGGCTGCTTTTACAAAAGCCCCGTCTAGATAGATAATTGTGTTCTCGTTAAAATAATTTGCCATAATCTGTTTGTTCTTTTTTTGGGATGATGAAAAACAAAAGCCCCGCCTTTTGGAGGCGGGGCTTTTTATAGTTAGGTGTTATTAAACTATCAAATTGCGCAACCTCCGTTCAGTGCTGGAATAATAATGACTACCACCACCAAAATGATGATGTTAATAATAGTGACACTATTGTTGTTGCGTTGAAACATAGGTTGTTGTTGCAACGAATATAGTGCATCATCCGGAATAAAAAAAGAACTCTGTTTTTAAAAAGCGCGGGGCAAAAGCCCCACGCGTAAAACTAAAACTATACTTATGAGAAAACCCTAATGAGTGGCTAGCTCAGGCGTATAAGCCTTTGCCAGCATATGCAAGTCATCCTCTTCCACTTCTTTTTTCTTATCTGCTACCTGCAAGAATTTTTCGTACAAAAAGTCAATGTCGTTTCTGTTGAACTGATAACCAATCTTTTGAAGACGGTGTGCCAATGCACTTCTACCACTTCTAGCAGTAAGTACAATTTTGCTCAGACCCGCACCAACTTGTTCGGGGTTGATGATCTCATAAGTGGTGGCATCTTTCAAAAATCCATCTTGGTGAATACCAGAAGAATGAGAGAAAGCATTTGACCCCACAATGGCTTTATTTGGTTGAACTGGCATACGCATTACTTCAGAAACCTCTCTACTCATTGGATAGAGTTGTTTGTGGTTGATGCCTGTATGAAAGCCCAAATGTTTGTGTTGTTCAATAACCATTACCACTTCTTCCAAAGAAGTATTGCCTGCGCGTTCGCCCAGACCGTTGATGGTACACTCAATTTGTCTTGCACCGCTAATCACACCTGCAATGCTGTTGGCAGTGGCCAACCCAAGGTCGTTATGGCAATGGCAAGAAATGATTGCTTTGTCAATGTTGGCTACATTGTTTACTAGGTAAGCAATTTTTTCCCCGTATTGGTATGGTAAGCAATAGCCAGTGGTATCAGGAATATTCACTACGGTGGCACCGGCTTTAATCACGGCTTCTACCACGCGCGCTAGGTAATCATTATCGGTTCTTCCCGCGTCTTCGGCATAAAACTCCACGTCATCCGTGAAATTTCTGGCCCATTTGACACACTGGATGGCCCTAGCTAGAATGTCCTCCCTGTTAGAATTGAATTTACTCTTGATATGGAAATCAGAAGTGCCAATCCCTGTATGAATTCTGGGTCTTTTGGCAAATTTTAAAGCCTGCGCAGCCACTTCAATGTCTTTTTGAACCGCCCTACTCAATCCACATACGGTGGCATTGGTAATAGCTTTAGAAATCTGGGTAACTGATTCAAAATCGCCAGGGCTAGAAATAGGAAACCCTGCTTCAATGATATCAACGCCCAAGGCTTCCAATTGCAAGGCCAAATCCAGTTTTTCTTTGGTATTTAGCTTACAACCGGGTACTTGTTCCCCGTCGCGTAATGTGGTATCGAATATGAAGACCTTCTCACTCATGAACACTGTTTTTTGTTAAGAAGGCAGGCTCCTATGTTTGTCATCGATTGCCTTTAACAACAAAATGGGAACCTGCCATTTTCGAATATAGCAAGCCCCCAACTCTAAAAATGACCAAAATAGGGGTGGTTTTACACTGGTCAAATAGTCTTATATTTGCTGAAAGCCTTACTGTTACTGGATTTTAGGAATAAAAAATTACGATGCCTAACCGTTCAACCGACGCCTTATTTTTATTGGTCCAGTCCTTGGAAAGGTCGGAAAAGCGGAATTTCAAGCTTTTTGTGACCCGGAACACGGGTTCCTCCGACCTCAAAATCACTCAATTGTTTGACGCGTTAGACAAAATGGAGGAATATGACGAGGAAATCCTGCTAAAAAAGACCCCCGGCATTCAAAAACAGCAATTGTCCAACCTAAAAGCGCATTTGTATAAAGAGGTGTTGGCCAGTTTGAGGTTGCTAAAACAGGAGGAAAACATTGATTTACAACTACATGAACAGCTAGATTTTGCCCGGATTCTCTATAATAAGGGTCTTTATTACCAGAGTCTGCGAATTTTGGAGAAGATCAAGGACCTAGCCAAGACCAATAATCAGGTTACTTATTTGCTGCAGGCCCTGTTTTTAGAAAAAAACATTGAAAGCCTACATATTACCCGAAGTATGCAAGATCGGGCAGACAAACTAGCTGCGGATGTAGAAGAAACCAACCAACGCTTAACCATGATTGGGGCATTGTCCAATCTTTCCCTGCAATTGTATAGTTGGTATATCAAAAATGGTTTGGCCAGAAACAGCAAGGATACTGAAGAACTGACCAGATTTTTCAATAATTCCGTGATTGAGGCATCCAAAGACGCCAAGGGTTTTTATGAAAGATTGTACCGGTATCAGTGCTATTGCTGGTATGCATTTATTACCCAAGACCTGATTGGCTATTATAGGTATTGTCAAAAATGGGTAGACCTATTTCAAACAGAACCCAAGATGATAGAAGTGGAAACGGCCCACTATATCAAGGGCATGCACAATTTAATGGGTGCACATTTTGACCTGAAGAATTATCAAAAATTCAAAGAGACCATTGCTCAGTTTGAAGCCTTTTCGCAAACACCCATTGTACTAGACAATCAAAATAACCTGATACAGGTATTTATCTATTTACAGATTTCTAAATTGAATGGGCATTTTCTGGAAGGGACTTTTACAGAAGGCTTGGCCGATGTTCCCTATATAGAATCCAAGCTCAAAGAATACGAACGTTATTTAGACCGTCATAGAATCTTGGTGTTTTATTATAAGATTGCCTCGCTCTATTTTGGTAGTGGTGACCATGATCAGAGTATTGACTATCTGAATAAGATTATCAATTGGAAAATGGATCTAAGAACAGATTTGCAGTGCTATGCGCGATTGCTGCATTTAATAGCCCACTATGAATTGGGCAATTTTGATTTACTAGAATACTTGCTCAAAAACGTCTACAGGTTCATGTACAAAATGGAAAACCTGAGTACGGTAGAACTAGCCGTTTTTGACTTTGTAAAAAAGAGTTTCCGTTTACAAAACCAAGAACTCAAACCTGCTTTTGAAAAACTATTGGCCAAACTAAAAGAGTTGGAGCACGATCCTTTAGAAACCAGGGCCTTTATGTACCTAGATATTATTTCTTGGCTGGAAAGTAAGATCTCTAACACGCCTGTTCAGACTGTGATTAGAAACAAGTTCTTAGAAGCCCGCAAGAAAAACCAGTGTAGAAGCACACCCGTTGTAGAATAATTCCGATATTCAAGCCTACAAACAACTGTTATGAGAAATAAACTCCTTTACGGGATGCTATTGGGCATCTTATGCTCATGGTCTATTACTGTATTGGCTCAGATTCAAAAAGCACCTGAAAAAAAAGAGGGTGATGGCCAATATTCCCAACTCATTATTCGTGGTGTTTCACTAATCAATGGTACTGGTGCACCAGCATACGGACCCGTAGACATTGTGATAGAAAAAAATAGGATTGTACAGATTGCTTCACTTGGAAATCCTGCAGGCAAGATCAATCCTGCACGCAGACCCGCTTTAAAAGAAGGCGGTAAAGAATTGAATTGTGAAGGCATGTATGCCATGCCTGGCTTTATAGATATGCATGGCCATATTGGTGGCAAAGAGCAAGGCACTTCTGCTGAGTATGTATTTAAATTGTGGATGGCCCATGGCATTACTACCATTAGAGACCCATCGGCCGGGAACGGCCTAGAATGGGTTTTGGATCAAAAAAGAAAATCTGCTGCTAATAGTATTACGGCTCCGCGCATTTTTGCTTACACCGCTTTTGGAATGGGTAGCCCAACGCCTATTGCTAATGCGGAACAAGCAAGGGCTTGGGTACAACAGAATGCTAAAAATGGTGCTGATGGGATCAAATTTTTTGGTGCTTCCCCTGAAGTGATGGACGCAGCCATTAGAGAAAATAAAAAACTAGGATTGCGTTCTTGCGCGCACCATGCACAAACCGATGTGGCTAGATGGAATGTACTAAGCTCCGCCAAAGCGGGTATGACTAGCATGGAACACTGGTATGGTTTACCTGAGGCTTTATTCACAGACAAAACCGTTCAACAGTTTCCTGTAGACTATAACTATAACAGCGAACAAAATAGATTTGAAGAAGCGGGTAAACTTTGGAAACAAGCAGCAGCGCCATTTACACCACACTGGAACAAAGTGATGGATGAATTATTGGCACTTGATTTTACGCTTGACCCTACTTTTAATATTTATGATGCTAACCGCGATTTACATCGTGCACGTAGGGCTGAATGGCATGAAAAATATACCCTTCCTTCTCTTTGGAAATTCTTTGAACCTTCTTTGCAATCACACGGATCTTATTGGGTGAATTGGGGAACCGAACAAGAAGTTGAATGGAAAAACAATTATCGTTTGTGGATGAGTTTTATCAACGAATACAAAAATCGTGGTGGCAGGGTAACAACCGGTTCTGACAACGGATTCATTTATCAGACTTATGGATTTGGATATATCCGTGAATTAGAACTCATGCGTGAAGCAGGTTTCCATCCTTTAGAAGTGATCAGGTCTGCTACCTTATATGGTGCACAGGCATTGGGTGTTGAAAAAGATTTAGGAACAGTAGAAGTGGGCAAACTTGCCGATTTAGCTATTGTAAATTCCAATCCTCTAAAGAACCTACAAGTGCTTTATGGCACTGGTGCTATTGAACTTACTCCTGAGAATAAAATTGTGAGAACGGGTGGGGTTCAATACACCATCAAAGACGGAATTGTTTATGACGCCAAAAAATTATTGGCCGATGTAAAAGCCATTGTAGACGCAGAAAAAAAGAAAACAGGTTGGGAATTAAAACAACCGGGTAACTAAACTGTGGAATGAATTTTTCAAAAGGGTTATCTGATCCAGATAACCCTTTTTTTTATGGCTTTCTAAAAATTAAGCGTAAATCCGCTCTACATTTTCTTTGAATTTTTCCATCACCACTTTTCTTTTCAAACTCATTTTAGGAGTCATTTCACCAGTTTCAATACTCCACTCTCTTGGAATAAGTTCAAACTTTTTAATCTGTTCAACGTGATTAAAGAAATTATTGAAACTCTCTACCAACTCACGATAGAGTTCCAATACTTTGGGATTGTGTAATGCGTCTTCTGCCGTAGTAAATGGAATATTCTTTTCGCGCATCCACTCTTTTAAGGTTGGAAAAGATGGCACAATTAAAGCACCTACAAATTTTCTTTCTGCACCTACTACCATTACCTGTTCAACAAAAGGACTTTCTTTGAGCTTGTTTTCAATGGGCTGTGGTGCTACGTATTTACCACCACTTGTTTTGAAGAGTTCTTTCTTGCGATCTGTAATTTTCAAGTACTTGCCCTCATCTATGACGCCAATATCTCCGGTATGCAACCATCCATCTATCACGGTTTCGTCTGTTAGGTCTTGACGTTTGTAATACCCTGCCATCACGCAACTTCCACTCACCAAAATCTCTCCGTCTTCGGCTAGTTTTAATTTAATCCCTTCAATCACTGGACCCACGGTGCCAAACTTGGTTCCACCAACTGCTTTTCTATTCACACTAATTACCGGACTATTTTCTGTTGGTCCATATCCTTCATAGACTGGAATGCGTGCCGCATTAAAGATGCGCAATAGTTTTACTTGACAAGCAGCTCCTCCAGTAACTATAAAATTAATATTCCCTCCAAGGGCTTCACGCCATTTAGAAAAAATCAATTTGTTGGCAATGGCCAATTGGGTATCATACCACCAGCCGCCGCTTTTTTGGTTATCATATTTTTCAGCCAATCCCACGGCCCAAAAAAAGAGTTTTTTCTTGGTGCCCGTTAAGTGAGATCCCGCCGTCATGATTTTCTCAAACACTTTTTCCAACAAGCGTGGAACGGTGGTAAATCCATCGGGTTTTACTTCTTTTAAATTATCGCCAATGGTTTCTAAACTCTCTGCATAGTAGATGCTGATGCCACTAAACAAATAGATATAGGTACACATTTTTTCAAAAATATGATTCAGCGGTAAGAAGCTCAAAACCTTGGTATCAGGTGCATCGTTAAAAGGGAAACTTACTTTGGAATAGTATACATTGGTGTAAATATTGCTGTGGCGCAACATCACACCCTTGGGTGTTCCCGTAGTTCCAGACGTATAAATAATGGTAGCCAAATGTTCTGTTGGTACCATCGCTTTAGCTTCTGCCACTTTTGCCAAATTGGAAGGGCTTGACATTGCCATTACTTCTGTCCAATGTGCTACACCTTCCAGTCTGTCAAAACTGTATATCTTTTTCACAGAAGGAACCCTTTCGCAAACATCTTTTGCTTTCTCGTATAAATCTTGGCTGCTAACAAAGACATATTTTACCGCAGCGTCATTGAGAATGAATTCTAATTCCAATGGATTGGTAGTTGGGTAAACAGGCACCAAAATGGCTCCGGTTTGTTGCGTAGCCAAATCTGTAAACACCCATTCTGGTCTATTATTACTAATAATGGCAATCTTGTCTGCGCCTTCCGGTGTAAAATCGTTGCCACTAATTCCTAAGGCTAATAAACCTGCGCTGAATTTATTGGCAATATCAGCTACTTCCGCAGTGCTGTATTTGACCCATTTGCCGTTTTCTTTGGCAGCCAACATATCCTGTTTGGGAAAATGTTGTAATTGGTGTTCAAGGCAATCAAATAATCTTTTACTGTTCATATGGCAATCGTTAAAGAGAAAAGCATGGTTAGAACTTTCAATTTAGGGAAAAGCAGACAAATAAAAAAGCCGATGAAGATTCATCGGCTTTTCAAAGAATTTTTAACAATTAGTTTCCGGTATAATACTGTTGGGTAGGCACTTTGAATACCCTTCCTTGTTGAAATTGTTGGTAGGCTTGGGTCTCTTTTGCATGAACAGTTTGCCATTGTTGGTAAGCTGCTGGATCTAAAGCTGCACCAAAGACCCATTGTTGATAGGCTTCCCAGATGCCTTCTTTTTGTAATTGCAATAGGTGGTCAATCAATCTCAATGGATATTGATTGGCCTTTTCTACAGTCCAACTAGTCAAGAATGCAGTTCTTGCCTGTAAGAGATGGTCGATGGTAATGTTTACCGGTTTGCTGGCAGAATTGTTCTGACAAATAGCAGCGGCTAGTGATTTTTCAAAACTATTACCATTTCCAAATTGCTGCAAGGCGCCTGGTTGTAATAATGCTTGATAGGCATTCAGCAGCTTACCCTTGATGGTTGCTGTTCTTGCCGTATAACTTTCTAGGTTAATAAAATACTCCCCATACAATGCCACGCGCAACCATTTACGGTTAAGGGCATAATACATGCTGGCATTGTAATAATTATTGCTATGATTGGGGTCTTGTTCAATTCCTTTTTCCCATTGAACAATGGCTTGGTCTAATTGCTGCTGCATGGCTAGAAGCTCTCCATACTCATTGTATAGAACACCTGCTTTTGGAAATTTTAAAAGACCATATTTATATAATGTGGCACATTCCGAATAATTGGCTGCTGCCTTATAAGCCATACCCAACATTTGAAAACACTGCGCATCGGCGTCAGCCCTATCTATCAATGGCCTAGACGTTTGGGCAGAAAGCACTGGATTGTTTTGCAACAAATAGAGATATGCCAAGTCTTTTTGCATGTCTAGATTAGCACTGTCTTGTTTTACTGCTTTGAGTAAAATAGTAGTGGCTGTCTCATACTCACCCTGACGCATCAAGATCTTGGCAGATTCATATAACTGCTTTGTGTCTTGTTGCGCAAATGCTTGGCAGCAAGTAAATAAAAGACAAACTATCAGGACTAATTTTTGCATGCGTTTGAATTATTCGTAAATCAAGTGCGTTAACAAACCGTCTCTTAATTTTGGTTCAAACCAAGTGCTCTTGGGTGGCATTACTTTTCCACTATCTGCAATATTGAATAATTGATCCATGGTAACAGGATAAATGCTAAATGCTGCTGCCATCTCTCCACTATCTACCCTTTTTTCAAGTTCACCCAAACCGCGAATGCCTCCTACAAAATCAACCCTTGTATCGGTTCTTGGATCATTGATATTGAGTAATGCAGAAAGTACATTGTCTTGTAAAATGGTTACGTCCAAAACACCAATGGGGTCTTCTGTAAATGTACCTGGCTTAGCAATTAGTTTATACCATTGCTTGTTTAAAAACATACCAATTTCATGCAGGTTAGCTGGTCTGACTGCTTGAATACCTTCTATGGTAACGGTGAATTTTTCTTCCAATGCAGTTAAGAAAGCTTCTGCGCTTAATCCATTTAAGTCTTTCACCACACGGTTATAGTCCATGATGAATAACTGGTTAGAAGGAAAAAGCGTAGTTAGAAAATGGTTAGAACCCTCTGTGGCAGCGGATCCTAGGGCTGCACGTACTTTTGAAGCAGATGCTGCTCTATGGTGGCCGTCTGCTATATAAGTGCAAGGAACTTGCTCAGCAAAAATGCGTGTGATATTGTCACAGGTACTACCATCACTGATAATCCAAATGGTATGTTGAATGCCATCTTCTGCTGTAAAATCGTAACCAGGAGACTTGGTAGTTTTCCATTTTTCAATAATCTGGTCAATCTCGGTATTGTTTCTATAGGCTAAGAAGACATTACCAGTTTGTGCACCAGATGTTTTAATATGGTTGATTCTATCCAATTCTTTTTCTGGTCTTGTGAACTCGTGTTTTTTGATAATGTCATTTTCATAATCATCTACACTGCTCACACATACCAATCCTGTTTGGCTTCTGCCATTCATGATTAACTGATAGATATAATAACATTCTTTTGACTCTCTAAATAAAGTATCGCGCTGAATAGAAGCCACCAAGTTTTCCTTTGCTTGTTGGTATACTTCTTGTGCGTGAACGTCTACAGATTCTGGTAGGTCTATCTCACTTTTAGTGATATGTAAAAATGAAAAAGGATTACCCTGAACTTCCACTTTTGCTTCTGCACTACTCAATACGTCATAAGGACGGCTTGCCACTTGCTTGGCCAATTGTGCTTGAGGTCTTAATGCTTTGAACGGTTTGATGTTTGCCATCTTCTATTTTTAGTGATTATTTTATCCGTGTTGTTTTGCAAAATCCTGCATCAGGTCTGTCATGGCTTTTACACTACTCATTGGAAGTGCATTGTACATGCTAACCCTAATACCACCTACAGTCCTATATCCTTTCACACCAACAAAACCCGCTTGTTTACACTGATCCAAGAAAAGGTTTTGCAATGACTCGTCTTCTATAAAGAAAACGGTGTTCATTTGACTCCTGTCTTCTTTGGCTACTTTGGCTTGAAAGAGTGGAAGACTGTCAATAGTATTATATAATAAGTCTGCACGTTCTTGGCTTCTTTTTCCCATTTCTGCTAGCCCTCCTTCCTGTTCAATCCACTGCAACGTAAGCATACTTACATAGACAGCAAAAACAGGTGGAGTATTCATAAGTGACCCTGCTTCAATATGCTTTTGGTAACTCATGATGGTGGGAATCTTGCGCTGAATCTTGCCCAAAATATCCTTTTTAATCACCAACATATTTACGCCAGCAGCACCCATATTTTTTTGGGCACCCGCATAGATTAATGAGAATTTTTTAAAGTCAACTTCCCTACTAAAAATATCGCTACTCATATCGCCAATTAATGGAATCTCCACATTGGGATAGTTATGCCATTGAGTACCCTCAACCGTATTATTGGTAGTAATATGTAAGTATTTGGTATTGGCAGGAATGTTCAAATCCTTGGGTATATAAGTATGAGACCTATCGGCGGAGCTAGAGGCCAAAACAGCGTTGCCAAAGAGTGCAGCTTCTTTGTAAGCTTTGTTACCCCAGATGCCATTATCGCAATAAGCAGCCGTTTCACCCTGGTCCAAAAGGTTCATAGGAACCTGCATAAACTGGGTGGTAGCACCACCATGCAAAAAAAGCACTTCATACTGGTCATCCAATTGCATGAGTCTTTTTACAGAACCAATAGCCGAATCTAATACAGATTGAAAATGGCTGGTGCGATGTCCTATTTCAAGAATGGACAAACCCGTTCCATTAAAATCATGGATGGCTTTAGCAGCCTGTTCTAGAACCGGTTGGGGCAGTATAGATGGCCCCGAATTGAAGTTATGAACGCTCATTTCGATTGCTTGAAACCGCAAGTTAACCGATTTTACAGGAAAACTTAGGGCCGATTTGTGAATGGGAATCCTTTAGGATGCCTGTTCATGTGATGCACTTACCCCACCTGAGACCACGTATTTCATGGCTTCGGCAGGATGTATATGGGGGGGGAGTTCTTTAATTTTTTCTTTCGGAACCAGGTAAGTGATACCTGAAATGGCATAAGAATGTGGTACATATACCGTTACGTGCTCATCTAAACCAAGATCCTTGCTGGTATGTTGGGTAATAAATCCAATACGCCAAACATTGGGACCGTCTACATTCACCAACACTGGGTGGTCAAATTTTTTCTTATTCCCAGCAAAAGCTTCCAAAAAGTCCTTGACTGAGGAATAAATAAACTTGATGCCAGGGGTTCTTTCCAAAACCGTATCAAAAACAGCTACCAGTCTTCCAACCACAAAAAGGCTTGATAACCAACCAACTAACAAAACAAGGGATACCACCACAATAAATCCCAATCCAGGTAAACGGGTCAGGTTTCCGGCAGCGTCTTTCTCCAATAATTCGGGGGCAAGGTTATTGATCAGGTTGGGCAAAAAGCCATCTACATAATTAAATAGACCCAAAACCACCCAAATGGTAATGCCAATTGGTGCCAAGACAATCAATCCTTGTAAAAAGAATTGGAGCAGCTTTTTTAAATAAGCACTAAAACTGGGCCGTGGCAGTTGCGGCATGGGTAGGATTTTGATTTCTGAGAACAAAGAAAGGAGATTTTGATGGTTTATCCCTTTTTTTAACCGGTTAACAAAAATTTACAATTTTTTTATATGGAAACTTTGACTACTAATATAGTTTCCATAGTTTTGCGTGACTATTTTTAGATTATGGAAACAGCTCAGCGAATAATCAGCAAAACCCATGAACTTTTTATGCGATATGGCATCAGAAGTGTGAGCATGGATGATATTGCCTACCATCTGGGGATGAGTAAGAAGACCATTTACCAATATTTTGCCGACAAGGATGCCTTGGTTGACGGGGTATTGGAAATTGAGATTCAGCGCAACCACAGACAATGTGAATTGCACAAGCAGAATAAGGAAAACGCCGTTCATGAAATTTTCATGGCTATTGATGACATGCAAGACATGCTCAAGCAATTGAACACTTCCATTGTACATGATATTCAAAAATATCATCCTAAGTCTTTTCAAAAACTCAATGAACACAAACAGGAGTTTTTCTATAAGATCATCAAGGATAATTTGGAATGTGGTATTAGAGAAGGATTGTATAGACCAGAAATACAGGTAGACATTTTAGCCAAATTTCATATTGAATCCATTTTTGTGGTCATGAACGGAGAAGTGTTTCCAACTTCAAAATACAGCATTCCTAAAGTAAGCCAAGAAGTACTTGAAAACTTCCTCTACGGCATTGCATCATTAGATGGCATCAAAAAAATTCAACAATACAAAATACAAAGACAAAATCCAATTACACATGAACAAGCCAATTAAAAGCATGCTTTGGTTTTGCTTTCTTCTGATAGCAAGTATCCAAACCTTTGCTCAAAACAGCAGCTCTCATGCATTCTCTATCAAAGAATGTGTAGACTATGCACACAAGAACAATGTGCAGGTAAGAAATGCGCTGTTGAATGTACAGGTACAAAACCAAACTAACCGAGACATTACTGCCGCTGCATTACCCACTGTAACAGGTAATATCAGTGGAAACGATTATTTAACCATTCCAACATCCTTGCTACCTGGTGAAATTTTTGGTCAGCCTGCAGGAACATATATTCCTGTTCAGTTTGGTACCAAGTATAATGCCAATGCTGGAGTAAACCTGCAACAACTATTGTTTGATGGTCAAGTTTTCATAGGCTTAAAAGCCCGCTCTACTAGCATTGAATTCCAAAACAAAAATGTAGAAGTTACAGAAGAAGCCATTAAGGCCAATATCTATAAAATCTATTACCAATTAGTAGCAAGTAAAACACAGATTGGTATTTATGATGCCAACCTAGATAGGTTAAACAAATTATTACATGACACCAAAGTTTTGTATCAAAATGGTTTTGCTGAAAAATTAGACATTGATAAAATTTCTGTTCAGGTATCCAATATTGAAACTGAAAAACTAAAAGCCCTGAATAGTATTAGTGTTGGTTATTTAGGTTTGAAAACATTGATTGGTATGCCAGTTAAAGACACACTGGTGTTAACTGACCAATTAACGGAAGACAAGATTAAACAAGGTATTGATCAGGATAGTGCTTTTACCTATGATTCCAGAAAAGATTATCAGTACTTGAATCTTGCTAAAAAATTGAATGAGTTTAATATTAGAAGATACCAATTGAGTTATTTGCCAACAATAGCATTAACTGGTGCCTATACCAAGAACGCACAAAGAAATCAATTCAATTTCTTTGGAAAAGGTGATTGGTTTACAACTGCTTTTATTGGACTAAATGTATCAATTCCCATTTTTGACGGATTTTCTAAGGATGCAAAATTGAAGAAGTCTCGTATTGAACTCAAACAAACTGAGAATCAAATTGAGAACCTTCGCAATAGCATTGACAATGAGGTAGAAACAGCTAGGATGAATTTTAGCGCAGCTATCACTACTTTGGAATACCAGAAAAAAAATATGGAATTAGCAGAGAATGTGTTCAAACAAACCACCAAGAAGTTTGAATTGGGTACAGGTTCCAACACAGAAATCACTGCAGCACAAACTGATCTACGAACTGCTCAAGCCAACTACATCAATGCGCTTTACGGAGCCATTGTAGCTAAGGTTGACTTTTACAAAGCAGTAGGAAAACTATAAGCCACTAACTAACAATATAAAGATTACAACATGCAACAAAAACCAAATATCCTAATCCTTGCAGCTTTTCTAGTTCTGGCTGCTTGCGGAAGCAAATCCAATGATTCAGCTGAATTAACCGCCAAGAAAAAACAACTAGAAGACCTGAAAAAACAACAAACAGAAATTGGCAACAATATTGCCAAGCTAGAAGCAGAAGTTTTGAAAATGGATCCTTCTTCTAAGGTTGAAAAAAGCAAATTGGTAGTAACTGCTCCCATTGTTACAGAAGAATTCACACACTATATTGACCTTCAAGGAAAAGTAGACGCAGTAAATATTTCTTTTATCACTCCCCGTGGTGGCGGCGGTCAGGTGCGCGAACTCTATATTAAAAAGGGTGACAATGTTAGCAAGGGTCAATTGATTTTAAAATTAGACGATGCCTTGGTTAAACAAAGTTTGGTAGCTGCACAACAAGGTTTACAATCTATCAAAACCCAATTGGCATTTGCTAAAAACTTATACCAAAAACAACAAAATCTTTGGGCACAAAATATTGGAACAGAGATTCAATTGATTACTGCTAAGAACAATGTAGAAAACTTAGAGAACCAATTGAAGAGTTCAGAAGAACAAATTAAAGTTACCCAAGAGCAAATGAAATTTACATCTGTTTATAGCGATGTAAACGGCGTAGCTGATGACGTAAATGTTCGTGTAGGTGAATTGTTTGCTGGTCCTGGTCAAATTAAAGTGGTAAACACTGCTGACTTGAAAGTGACTACACAGATTCCAGAAAACTATGCTAACCGTGTTGGTGTAGGAACAACTATTCAAATTAGTTTACCAGATATCAATCGTACCCTGGAAGCAAAAATTGGTGTTGCTGGAAAAATCATTGATCCTAATAGTAGAAGCTTTTATGTAGAAGCTAAAATTCCTTATGACAAGAATTTCCGTCCTAACCAAATTGCATTGGTTCGTGTGCAAGATTATCAAGCAGATAATGCAGTAACCATTCCTATCAATACTTTGCAAAATGACGAGAAAGGCAGATTTGTAATGGTAGCAGCAACTGAAAATGGAAAATTAATTGCTCGCAAAAGAATAGTTGTAGCTGGTGAATTATACGGTAACAAACTAGAAGTGAAATCTGGTTTAAAAGCAGGCGATGTGTTGATTGTAGAAGGTCATCAAAGCTTGTATGACGGACAATTGATTACCACTGACGCAAAATAATACGCGCAATCCTATTTGCGAAAAACCATTAAACCACTCGTATGAGCGCACTAGAAACTATCCAAGGTAAGTTCAAAGAATTTGGACCTACCACCTGGAGTATTAAAAATAAAACCTCCATTTACCTGATGATGCTCTTTGTGAGCTTAGCAGGTATCTACCAATTTGTTACCTTACCCAAGGAGCAATTTCCGGATATTGTCATTCCTACCATTTATGTACAAACCATTTATGTAGGTAACTCACCCAAGGACATTGAGAACTTGGTAACCAGACCCATTGAAAAACAGATCAAGGGTATTACCGGTGCTAAGATTAAAAAGTTCACCAGTAATTCTCAGCAAGATTTTTCTGCCATCATGGTAGAATTTGACACCAATGTGAAAACAGATGTGGCATTGCAGAAAGTAAAAGACGCCATGGACAAGGCCAAACAAGACCTTCCCACGGACCTAACTTCTCCTCCAACTGCCTTAGAAGTAAGTTTTAGCGAACAGCCCATCATGTATGTAAACATTAGCGGTGATTATGACTTACAAAAATTGAAGAAATACGCAGATGACCTCAAAGACAAATTGGAAGATCTTCCACAGATTAACCGTGTAGACATTGTAGGTGCACCAGAACGTGAGTTCCAGATTAATGTAGACAACTACCGTATGCAAAGTGCTGGTGTAACTTTTGACGATATCAGCAATGCTATTCAACGTGAAAACGTAGACATTTCTGGTGGTTTGTTAGAAGTAGGTTCTATGAAAAGAAACCTACAATTAAAGGGTCAGCTGAAAACGGCTTATGATATTGAAAAGATTATTATTCGCAACCAAACTGGTGCACCTATTTACCTAAAGGATATTGCGGTAATTAGAGATACTGTTAAGCAAAAAGAAAGCTTTGCGCGTTTAGATGGTAAGAATGTGGTTACCCTAAACATTATCAAAAGAAGTGGAGAGAACCTAATTGAAACCAGTGATGGCGTAAAAAAGATTGTTGAAGAAATTAAAGCCACTAGTTTTCCCAAAGACTTGAAAGCGGTGATTACTGGAGACATGAGTATCAAGACGCGTACTTCTTTCACAGACTTGGTAAATAGTATTGTGATTGGGTTTATTTTGGTGTTGGTGATCTTGATGTTCTTTATGGGTGTGGTGAATGCCTTCTTTGTGGCACTCTCTGTTCCCTTAAGTATGTTTGTAGCTTTTGTATTCCTGCCAGGGGCCGATGTAATAGTTGGAGGCCACGTAACACTGAACTTTATTGTACTCTTTGCCCTCTTATTTGGGCTAGGGATTATTGTGGATGACGCCATTGTGGTCATTGAAAATACGCACCGAATATTTGTAGATGGTAAGGGAAAACTCTCCGCAACCATTTCTGCAAGAATGGCTGCCGGTGAGGTATTTATTCCAGTACTGGCTGGTACCCTAACTACTTTGGCACCATTCTTTCCATTACTGTTCTGGCCGGGAATCATTGGTAAGTTCATGGTCTACCTCCCTACTATGCTCATCTTTACTTTGGCAGCATCCTTGGTGGTAGCATTTATCATGAACCCTGTGTTTGCAGTGGACTTTATGAACCATCCAGAGGGTGAAGAAAAAGAACCTAAGTCTGCTATCTTTAAAAAGAAGGGTTTCTGGGCTGCGATTATTTTGGGTGTATTGTTAGATCTGTTGGGTGCACCATTCTGGGGTAACCTGTTGATCTTCTTTATGCTCTTGGTGATTTTGAATAAATATGTATTGGACGATGCCATTCACTATTTCCAAAACCATGCGCTCCCTTGGATCATGAACCATTATGAAACCTTGTTGCGCTGGGCCTTACATGGTTGGAGACCTGTATACCTTTTGTTGGCAACCATTGGTTTATTTTTCTTATCGGTATTTTTCTTTGCTGCACGCAAAGTACCAGTAGAGTTCTTCCCTAAAGGAGACCCCAATCAGATCTTTGTTTATGTGAAATTACCGGTAGGTACGGATGTACTGTATACCGATTCCATTACCAAAGTGTTGGAAGGAAGAGTGAATAAAGTATTGGGTACAGAAAACGGTAAGACCAATCCAATTGTAGAAAGCATTATCAGTAACGTGGCAGTAGGTGCCAGTGACCCAACTAGCGGAGACCGCAGTACGCGTTCAGAGTTAGGTAGGATTCAAGTGAATTTTGTGGAGTTTGAAAAACGCCATGGCGCAGCTACTGCACCTTTATTAGACAGTGTTCGTTTAGTGATGAAGGGAATTCCAGGTGCAGAAATTAGTGTGAACCAAGAACAAAATGGTCCACCCACTGAGCCACCGGTTAATATTGAAGTATCTAGTGAAGAATTTGACAACCTGATTAAAACTGCTGTTGGATTGAAAAACTACTTGGATTCCATTCAAGTTCCTGGAGTGGAAGAGTTGAAAATGGATGTGGATTTATCTACACCAGAATTGACCTTAACCGTAAACAGAGAGCGTGCTTTAATTGAAGGTGTTTCTTCTGGTCAAATTGGTATGGCTTTACGTACTGCCTTATTTGGTAAAGAAGTAAGCAAAATCAAAGAAGGAAAAGACGAATACAAGATTCAATTGCGCAACAACGAATTCCAACGTAAGAACTTGGTAGAGTTGTTGAACATGAAGATCAGTTTCCGTGATTTTGCTAGCGGTGGTGCTATTAAAAATATTCCTATTAGTTCGTTGGTACATATTGAACCAACCAGCACATTGGGAATGGTAAAACGCAAGAACCAAAAACGTTTGATTTCACTGCGTTCTAACGTATTGAATGGTTATACCCCAACTGCTGTAAACCAAGAAATTGCTACACATATTGAGAACTTTAAGCAAAAAGCAGAAGGCGTAAGCATTAAGCAAACGGGAGAAGGAGAGCAACAAGCAGAAACAGGTGCCTTCCTTGGAAAAGCTTTGTTGATTGCCTTGATGCTGATTCTCTTCATCCTGGTATTG
>CAIZMD010000518.1 GCA_903933995.1 uncultured Bacteroidota bacterium | reverse complement strand
AGTAGAATTGCTAGGTATTAGTTCTAGTTTGCCCGTTAACCCATTCCAATTTCCAGAAGTATGGTCCGTAACACTATGTGAGTCTGGCCCCACATTAATGGCACCTGGTCTACCTTCAATTCTATTGTCAATTCTAACGGAAATAGTATGTGTTCCCTTTTTTAAATATTCGGTTAAGTCATATTCATGTGCTGCTACCAAAGAATTACGCATCCCAATTTCCTGATTATCTACCCATACCCTTGTTTCAATATGTGCTCGTTCAAAAGACAAGACCCATCTTTTGTTCTTCCAATCCTTTGGTAATTGAATTTGTTTCTGATACCAGGCCACACCTACATAGTGTTTTGCTGGAGTTAACCAGAATGGAATTTTTAAATTACCGGGCTCACGATATTTTTTGAGGCGGGGATTAAAAAAGAAAGAACTATCATAAATACTACCCGTCCACTTGGTTTTCAAACTCACTTCATTACCCTTGCCATTTTCTGCCATGGAGCCAGGCAAGTGAACCCTTTCTGGAAGTTGTTGATTAAACCATTTGGCAACTACACCACTGTCTTTGCTGTCTGTTTTAAATTGCCAGTTGCCTGCCAAAGAAATGGATTGGGCCAACAATTGGTTCCCAGAAAAAAGCAATAACAAAATAGCAAACCCAATTTTTACACGCATCTTATTTTGATTTCAATAAGTATTTTTTCAGATTGGTCTCTTTTATGTCTTTGATAGCATCAGCCACTATGCGGGCATTTAATTTGGCACCTGCATCATTGGTATGGGTATGGTCTTTTTCCGTAAAATATTGTTTCACGGCTTCTTGACCAGCTGCATCGTAGTTGTCTGCAATCAATCCATTCAATTCAATAAATGGCACATTAGCTGCTTCTGCAACTTGTTTGGCCCAAAGTCCATAACCTGTATTGGCCCTATTTACTTTACCCTCTTTCCAATCATTGCGTGGAATGGGTGAACAGATGATGGCTGTAGCGCCTTTTTGCTGAATGTCCGTTACAAATTTGTTCAAATACCAACCATAGCTATGCACGGTTTCGGGGATTTTCTTGATAGGATTATAGATGTCTTTGGTTTCTTGTCCAATGCCCTTGATGGTTCCTCTGGCCCTAGCCGTATCATCCAAAGGGCTGCTATCGTTATGTCCAAATTGCATGATTACATAGTCTCCTTTTCTAACACGTGCCAATGCTTTTTCCCAAAGTCCATTGGTTTGAAAAGTACGGCTACTAGTACCTCCCAGCGCATGATTCTCTACCACTATTTGGTTACTGTCAAATAGTTCTCCCAAAAAACTACCCCAACCCCAAAGATTCCCATCGCCCTTGCCCTTACCATTTTTCACGGTGCTGTCTCCAATTAAAATACAGCGTGGTCTTTTGTCTTCCTGTACGTTAGTAAATGCCATCAAAGAAAAAACGGCTAACAAGCAATATTTGGAAAAACTATGATACTTCATGACTGATTTTTAAATGTTTTTACTTCTTAAACAATCAACTTTATTTTTTGAGTTTTGAGTGTAGACTTTTGGATTCCACAGCATTTGGCGTTGGTGGTTGCTGCATCTCATGACCCATAAAGAAACTGGTATGCGGAGGTTGATTATACCCCACATTCTGCCAAGCCACACTTAATCTATATTGTGGGTCCTGCATCAAACTATAAAATTTACGCGTAGTGGGCAGATTGGTAGAAAAGATTCTCAACTCTTTATTATCTGCAGAGCGATAAATTACTTCTTCTCTCCAATCACCTAGTAAATCGGCAGACAAAACAGGATTGGACTTTGTTCCATTATTGGATACACAGCCATAGTTTCTTGCGTCAAGCATTCGAACTAATTGTTTGCTATTATAATCCCAACGCTCAATGCTTGTTCCATTTAATAATTCATATATAGGTTCTCCATCCCATTGAATAATAAAATTGACACTCCGTGGAGCAGCACCTATTCTTTCTCCCTTGGCCGATTTTAAACCCTCTGAACCGCCCCATGCTTCTGCACCAGGATAAGTTGGGTCAATATCGGCGGCAACGCCCCTACCAACGTCTTGATCCATTTCAGATGTCCATAGAATCTTACCCGTTTTTGCATCATACATAGCCGCACCTGCACCTTTGGTATTTTCTTCTATTTCGTGAACACCATAAACTTCTAATCCTGGATTGCTCAAGTCAAGATCACTTACATGAATGGCATCGCCATGTCTTAAACCCGTGCTATACAAACCCTTGCCATTATCGTCTACACACATGGCACCAAAAATGATTTCATCTTTTCCATCTGCGTCAACATCGGCTACACTCAAATTATGATTACCCATTCCTGAAAAAGGATTGGCCCCATTTTCAGAATCAAAGACCCATCTTGAACTCAGTTTTCCTCCCCTCCAATCCCAAGCAGCCAACACTGTTCTACCATAATATCCACGGCACATGACCACTGATGGTAAAACCCCGTCTAGATAAGCCACACAGGCCGTAAAACGGTCTACCCTATTACCTGACCTATCATTGCCACCATTGCCACCACGGCCGCCCCAGGCACTTATATCGCCGCGAGCAGGCAAATAAGGAGCGGTTGCTAAAGCAGCCCCAGTTTTTCCATCAAACACCGTAAAATATTCAGGTCCATCCAAGATTTTTCCATCTTTGTTTCTATAATCTTTACTAGAATCACCAATGGGTTTACCCAATCCGTCAATTGTGCCATCGGCTGTTTTCATACAGACTTCTGCAATGCCATCTCCATCCAAATCATACACCATAAACTGGGTATAGTGTGCCCCTTCTCTAATATTCTTTCCAAGGTTGATGGTCCATAATAATGTTCCATCTAAATGATAAGCTTGAAAGATGGGTGCATCTGAAAAACCAGCAGATGCATTATCCCTTCCCCTACCTGTTTGGTGTAAGATAATTTCATAGCCACCATCGCCATCAAGGTCACCT
>CAIZMD010000517.1 GCA_903933995.1 uncultured Bacteroidota bacterium | reverse complement strand
ATTAACCCCAATGATATAGAATCTATTCAAGTATTAAAAGACGCGGCCGCTGCTTCTATTTATGGATCTAGGGCTGCCAATGGTGTTGTCTTGATTACCACCAAGAAAGGCCAAAATGGCAAAGCAAAAATTACGTTGAATAGTTATGTAGGCTATATTGAAAGAAGCCGCAAATTAGACATGTTAAGTGCTGATGAGTGGGTTGTACGTGCCAAAGAAATGATTGATGCCCAGTGGGTAGCTTCTTCCCCTTCAGCAGGTCCTGCAAGAACCGCTGCTCAAACCTATGATCAAAGAAGGGTAGTGCTTGGATTACCAGTTGGTTCAGTAAACACTTCTTTTATGGGAGATGAAAGGTGGAACCAACCCGGACATCCTGGATTGAGTTACAATGACTGGCAGGATATTGCTTTTAGAAAGGGTATGGGTCAGAACCATCAATTGTCTGCAACTGGTGGTAATGAGTTTGTGAAATACTATATCTCTGGTAACTATGCTCGTCAAGAAGGGATGGTGATTAATACTGATTTTACTTCTTATTCTGTTAGAGCCAATATAGAAGCCAATGTGAGCAGAAAGATTAAGATTGGTATGAATGTAGCACCAAGTTATTCTGTAAACAATGATCCAGGTGTAGAAGGAAAGGATAATATTTTGCACCAAATGGTGAGCTTTACGCCTGTTCAAGAAGATACCATGGGATACTATCCTAATGTGGGAAATAATGGCCAATACCGTTGGAGTGTATCGCCCAATAGTCCCATTGGTAAATTGCAGAATATCATTGGTGAAACAAAACGTTTTAGAACCATTGCTTCTTTATATGGTGAGTACCAAATTATCAATGGCTTGAATTTTAAAACTACCGTCAACTTTGACAATACGGATAATAATTCAAAATCTTATGTTCCCTATGTAGTTGCAAGTTCTGTATTAACCAGACAAGCGGCTCCTTCTAGTGGAGGTGGCTCAACACTTACTTCTGGTAATTATAATAGCTATAGAAAACAGACTTTTGTGAATGAGAACACTTTGTCTTATAACAAAGTATTTGCTGGTTCGCATGATGTTTCTGTTTTATTGGGTCAGTCTTATAACGTAGACAAAATAGATGCAGTGACCATGTCTTCTGTTGGTGGATTCCGTGGTAATGCTATTACCACTTTGTCTGATGCCAATGGTGTTACAGGTAATACAAATGAAGCTAGAAATGTATTGGTTTCTTATTTTGGAAGATTGCAGTATAGCTACAGAAACAAATACATGCTTACTGCCAGTATGCGTAGAGATGGTTCTTCAAGATTTGGATCTAATACACGCTGGGGTTTATTCCCATCTGCATCTATTGGATGGAGAGTAAGTGAAGAAGACTTTATGAAGAAAGTAACAGCCATCAATGATTTAAAAATCAGAGCAAGTTGGGGTAAGTCTGGTAACTACAATATTGGTAATTACAGTACCATTAGCACCCTTGGTACATTTAACTATACTTTTAACGGTGTAGCTGCCATTGGACAAGCGCCTAATAGTATTACCAATCCAGATTTGGCTTGGGAAAAATCAGAAACATTTGACGTAGGTTTTGACGTTAGCGTTTTGAAAAACAGGTTATCAGTATCATTTGATTATTACACTAGGCTTAGTACCGATTTGTTGTTGAATGTTCCAATTTTAGCAGCAACTGGATTTACTTCTTATTTGAGTAATGCAGGAAGTGCTAGAAATAACGGATGGGAATTACAAGTGACTAGCAAAAACATGGTTGGTGCATTTGAATGGTCTACTTCATTAAACCTAAGTAGGAATACCAATAAATTGGTGAGTCTTCCTGGTGGACAGTCTCAAATTTTGATTCCATCTAACCTTGATATCAACCACAGTATTTTGCGTATTGGGGAACCCATGTATAGCATTTTTGTGGTGAAACAAGTTGGAATTCTTAGTGCGGATGATATTGCTAAGAAAGCGCCCATCATGTCTGGACAAACAGAAGGTGATCCTAAATATTTTGACGCCAATGGCGATGGTACCATTGATGCCAATGACCGTATGATTGTAGGTAAACCAACACCTGATTATGTTTGGGGTATCACCAATACTTTTAAGTACAAAGGGTTTGATTTGAGTATCTTGATTCAAGGTCAAAATGGTGGCCAATTGTATTCCTTATTGGGAAGGGCATTGGGTAGAACTGGTCAAGGCTTTACT
>CAIZMD010000516.1 GCA_903933995.1 uncultured Bacteroidota bacterium | reverse complement strand
CAAAGGGTAGCCCTAGAAATAACTGATCAACGAATGAAATGAGATTGGTGGCGGATCACCGCTGTTAATGACTAATTCACAAGCAATGAATACAACCGAAATATTATTCTTTTTCCTTAGCGCTCTGGCCATCTTTAGCGCCATCATGGTATTGATTAGCAAGAATCCTATACATTCTGTATTGTGGTTGGTTGCGGTATTCTTTGCCATTTCTGGACACTATATCTTATTGAACGCACAGTTCCTAGCCATTGTAAACATGATTGTTTATGCAGGCGCCATTATGGTATTATTCCTATTTGTGGTGATGTTGATGAACTTAAATGCGGAAACCGAACCACAGAAAAATTTGTGGATGAAGTTGGCCGGTGTAATTTCTGGCGGATGCTTATTAATGGTCTTGGTTTCACTTGTTAGACAGGCTACAGATTTACACGCTAAAAAAGCCATGACCAGTACAGGAGATATTGGACTGATCAAGAATTTGGGTAAACTCTTATTTAGTGATTATGTAGTGCCATTTGAAATTACCAGTGTACTCTTTTTGAGTGCCATGATTGGAGCCATAGTCATTGGAAAAAAAGAATAATCAGCTTAGTAAAAAAATCATTCACCTGCAGCAATGCAGTAATTTATAGAGACCATGCCAATACAATATTATATCTACCTAAGTTTAACCCTATTTAGCATTGGGATTATTGGGGTGCTTACACGCCGCAATGCCATCATTGTGTTTATGTGTATTGAACTCATGCTAAATTCTGTAAACCTTTTGTTGGTAGCATTTTCAAAAATGCACTTGGCTTTTGCCACTGCCAACGATAAACTGGCCACCACGGTTGGTACCGATGGTCAATTGTTTGTGTTCTTTATCATGGTAGTAGCTGCTGCAGAAGTAAGTGTGGGTCTAGCCATTATTGTGATGTTGTACAGAAATACGCATTCGGTTGATATTAACTTTTTGAACAGATTGAAAAACTAAAATCAGGGAACAACTTTTGGATTTTTAAAAGTATATCCCGCTAGAAAGATATTATGAGCAAACTAGTTTATTTGATTCCGCTGTTTCCCCTGCTCGGTTTCCTGATCAACGGATTGGGTAGGAAGCAACTGTCCAAATCCCTGATTGGTATAGTGGGCAGTGGGGCTGTATTGGCTTCCTTTGTAGTAAGTGTATTGGTGTTCTTAGATGTTAAGTCTAATGGCGCATCTGTAGTAACACTTTTCCCTTTCATTGATGTAAAAGGATTGGTAATTCCATTTGCTTTTCAGGTAGACCAATTGTCTTCTCTGTTTTTGTTAATCATTACAGGTATTGGATTTTTAATTCATCTCTATTCTACTGCATACATGCACGAAGAAGAGAACCAACACTATGGCAGGTATTTTGCTTACCTGAATTTGTTTGTGTTCTCTATGTTGCTATTGATTCTTGGTTCCAACTATGTCATCATGTTTATTGGTTGGGAAGGCGTTGGTCTTTGCTCTTATTTGCTAATTGGTTATTGGTTTAAAAACAATGATTATAACTATGCCGCTAAGAAAGCCTTTATCATGAATCGAATTGGTGATCTTGGATTTTTGTTGGCGGTGTTTTGGTTGATCTTTAAATTAGGAACGGCTACATACACAGATGTTTTTAGTGCAGCTAGTCTGGCTAAATTATCTGCCTTTGATATTACTGCTATTACCATTTTATTATTTGTAGGAGCCATGGGAAAGAGTGCACAGATTCCTTTGTACACTTGGTTGCCCGATGCCATGGCCGGTCCTACACCCGTTTCTGCCTTGATCCACGCTGCAACAATGGTTACTGCTGGTATCTATATGATTGCACGTAGCAATATCCTCTATACCATGGCGCCTGGTACTCAAACGCTGGTAGCTATTGTAGGATTGGCTACGGCTATTTTTGCTGCCACCATTGCGCTTAAGCAAAACGATATTAAAAAGGTATTGGCTTATTCTACTGTTAGCCAATTGGGTTATATGTTTCTTGGCTTAGGAGTTGGTGCTTATACAGGTGCCGTATTCCATGTAATGACCCATGCATTTTTCAAAGCCTTATTGTTCTTAGGAGCTGGTTCTGTGATTCATGCCATGCACCACGAACAAGATATTCGCAAAATGGGTGGATTGAAAAAACACTTGCCCATTACGCATATTACTTTCTTACTGGCTTGTTTGGCCATTGCAGGTATTCCCCCTTTCTCTGGTTTCTTCTCTAAAGACGAAATCTTGATGGCGGCTTACGGAAAAAATCCATTGTATTATTATGTGGGATTGGGTGGTGCACTCATGACTGCTTTTTATATGTTCCGTTTGTATACCCTTACTTTCTTGGGTGGATTTAGAGGTACGCATGAACAAGAACATCATTTGCACGAGAGTCCTGCTGCTATGACCATTCCATTGATTGTCTTAGCCTTTCTTTCAGTTGTTGGTGGTTTGATTGGTATTCCTGAATTATTTGCCAAAGACGCTCATAGTCTGGAACATTTCTTGGCTCCTATTTTTGCTGGTTCTGCTGCTATTGCAGAAGCGCATCATGTAGAAGCTTCTCAAGAATGGATTTTATTAGGGGTATCTACTGTACTGATTATTGCAGTTATTGTATATGCGGTTAATAGCTTTAAAAAATACCAAGCCGATGGCGTTGAAAATTCAGGTGTGGCCAAATTGCTTGAAAACAAATGGTATGTAGATGAGCTCTACAATGCTGTTGTTGTAAATCCCCTGCACTTACTTGCTGGGTTCTTCAAAAACATCATTGAGAAAAACCTGATTGATGGTGCGGTAAATGGCGTTGGCCGATTGGTAGGATACGGTTCTCGTCAATTGCGTTTAATTCAAAGTGGTCAAGTAGGTAATTACTTAATCATCATGGTATTGGCTATTGTAGTGTTTATCTTGATCTGGTTCAATGACCTTACCATTGTTTATTATCTGACTCGTTTATTTAAAATGGCCTAGTAGCATTAAAGAAATAATATGATTCCTCTATTACTCATATCCATTCCATTGCTTAGCGGACTAGCAGTATTGCTGCTAAAAGATTCGCCAGCATCCAAGGCATTGGCCCTGGTATCTTCTATTGCAACACTGGCATTGGCCTTGGTAGCAGTTTTTAGCAAAGGTGCCCTTCATTATGACGCAGCTTGGTTACCAGCACTGGGAAGCAGGTTTAGTTTAATGCAAGATGGCATGGCAAAAATGCTTTGCTTATTAACCGCCATTTCTTTTCCTGTTGTATTTGCAGCTACCTATAACAATAGCTATCAAAAATCAGGTGCTTTTTATGGCTTGATGCTGTTGACCCAAGCTGGCTTAATGGGAGTGTTCTTAGCATCAGACGCATTATTGTTTTATTTCTTCTGGGAATTAGCTTTAATCCCTGTTTACTTTCTTTGCTCTATCTGGGGTGGCGAACGTAGAATTGCCGTTACTTTCAAATTCTTTATCTATACGTTTATTGGTTCTTTGTTAATGTTGATTGGAATACTCTTTGTTTATTCCAAAACAGCTGATCACAGTTTTGCTTTGGAATCTTTCTATCATGTAAAATTGATGGCTAAGGAACAAGCTTATGTATTTGCTTTGTTCTTTATTGCTTTTGCTATTAAAATGCCCATCTTCCCGCTGCATACTTGGCAGCCCGATGCTTATGAGCAATCGCCAACGGCT
>CAIZMD010000515.1 GCA_903933995.1 uncultured Bacteroidota bacterium | reverse complement strand
TTTATTTCAACAGGGTCCTTTGATGCGGATGCAGCAAACACACTCATGTTTGAATGGGTGAAAGTGAATGGACCTGTTGCTTTTATTGCAGAGTATATGAACACGGCTGTAAAAAGCGTTTCAAAAGGTAATCCAAGGTTTGATTATTTTCAATTGGGCGGGTCTTGGTTTTTAACTGGAGAAAACAGAAGGTATAACAAGCAAAACGGAAACCTAGGCAAGTTGATGCCTAAAAAGAATTTTAAATTCAGGAAAGGAACTGGCCCTGGCGCTTTTGAATTAGGTGCTAGGTATACTTATGCTAGTGCCGATGATGCTTTGGTGAGTGGTGGTGTTTTCAAAAGATTTACAACAGCACTTAGTTGGTATCCCAATGCACATTTTAGGTATGAGATCAACTATGGTTATGGTGGGTTGAATAAGAATAACCTACTTGGGAACAGTAGTTTTTGGCAATTCCGAATTCAGTTTGAATTATAATTTATTTACCAACAAAAATCCCCCGCCCCATGCTCAAATTTTCAAATGTATTACTGGGAACAGTTGCATTGTTCATGGTAGTAAGTTGCAACCAAAATGATAGCAACTCAAAAACTTCCCTTACTGATTCCGAAATGGTTTCTACCAGATTGGGAAATCTCAAAATGGAAAGTGGTTATCCGTCTAAAGAAACGGTAGATAAGGTTTACGAGGAACGCGATTTTCAGAGGGCCTGCCAAGTTCATGCTTGGGCCTTGCCCTTAGTTGGATTTCATGCATTGCATTTGGCGCAACAAAATGAAATTGGGGCAAAAGATGGATCTATGTCTTTGTTTTTTGACTTAAAAGACAAGGAAGGGATGTTAACCCCAAATATTACCACATTGTATGCATTTTGCTTTTGGAATTTAGATAAAATGGGCCCCATGGTAGTGGATGCACCTGCTGGATTAACTGCTGGTGGCGTATTGGATCTATGGCAACAACCCATTACAGATGTTGGCCAAACTGGTCCAGACAAAGGAGCTGGCGGAAAGTATTTGATTCTTCCTCCTAGTGCTACTCAGACTAATTATCCGGGATATAGGGTGTTTAAATCTCCTACTGTTCAGGTATGGTTTGGAACTAGGGGATTGTCACCTAATATTAAAGATGCGGAAGCGTTAATTAGACTATTTAATATTTATGCTTTGGCAAACAAGGACAAGAAAACGCCTATGGAATTTGTTCCAGTAGGAGGAAAGAAATGGACTTCTGCCCACCCAACCAATACAGATTATTTCAAGTTATTATCAGATGCTATTCAGCCTGAACCAGTTCAAACAAGGGATAGGGTCATTTATGCCATGATGCAGTCTCTTGGAATTGAAAAAGGGAAGCCATTCAATCCTGATGAAAGAATGAAAAAAATCTTGGATGAAGCTGCCATGTTTGGTGAAATCACTGCACGTAGCAATGCCTATGAGAAAAGATTCAAAGGCGCTAAAGTTTGGGAAGGAAAGCATTGGGAATTTGCTAATTTAGTAGAGTTGAATCAAGAAGATAG
>CAIZMD010000514.1 GCA_903933995.1 uncultured Bacteroidota bacterium | reverse complement strand
TTTGCTGGTAACGATACTAGTATAGTAGCTAGTCAACCCTTACAATTGAATGCCAGTGGTGGAACTAATTATTTATGGACACCAGCTACAGGTTTGAGTGATCCAACCATTGCTAATCCCATTGCCATCTTAGACAAGACCGTTGATAGCATAACTTATACCGTTACGGCTTATGATCTGAATGGTTGTTTTGCAAAGGATGCAGTTAAAGTGAAACTATTCCAATCAGACCCAGACATTTTGGTGCCTTCTGCATTTACCCCAAATGCTGACGGGAAAAATGACATCATAAAACCCATCTTGATTGGCATCAATAAATTGCATTATTTCAGTATTTTCAATAGGTGGGGACAACAAGTATTTACTACTACAGAAATTGCTAAGGGTTGGGATGGCATTTATAATGGCACAAAACAACCCAGTGGTACTTATGTATATACAACAGAAGGCGTAGATTATTTGGGAAAGACCATTACTAAAAAAGGAACCATTGTTATGATTCACTAATGAAATTCATAGTAACCATCATATTAATGTTTGTTGGACTAAACGCTTGGGGGCAAAATCAGGCATGTCCTATTAATATTAATTTTTCAGAATCAAATCTGAATCATTGGTTTAGCTATACTGGTCAATTTCAAAGAAACAGTTCTAGAACTAGAAGTACGCAAACCTTTTACGACTCCATCAGTAATTTTCCTAATGGCACACTTGGTGCGAATATTATTCCAGAATTTGGTTTATCCAATAATGGTATTGAAGTACAAACGTCCAATTTCAAAGATCCCTTTGGCGATTTTGAAACCATCCCAACTATTAATGGCTATTATTATGGCTATTCTGTAAGAGTAGGCTCTTCTACCATTAATTCAAACCAAACCCGCAACACCAATAACGGCGGTCTATTCAGAGGATTGGGCTATACCATAAATGTACCACCTGGCGCTAGTACAGAACCCTATGTGGTCACCTATGCTTACGCGATGGTCTTAGAAAGCGCCTCCCATGTTTCGGATCAAGTACCCATGTTTACCGCTACACTAACTACTAGCACAGGTACTATTGATTGCGCCAATGCCATGTATTATTTACCCACCAATGGAGCCGGTAATAGTTTTGTACTAGATGTAGCAGCAGCCAAACAAAAAGGGTTTGCACTTAGCAATACACCATCACCCAATGCCAATGGAAATGCGAATGATCCACAACTCAGGGTATGGACCAAGGGCTGGACAGAAGTGATTTTTGATTTGGCTCAATATCGTGGTCAACAAGTAACCCTCACTTTTGAAGCAGATAACTGTGTGCCCTCCGGGCATTTTGCCTATGCCTATGTAGCTTTAAAAAATATCTGTGAAGGCCTACAAATATCTGGACCCATTCAAGCTTGTGTGAATGGTGATCAAACTTATTCAATACCTGAACTCACAGGGGGCACTTATTCCTGGACCATTCCAACAGGTTGGAAAATGGTGACTGATTCAGGTAATATCATTATTGTAAAACCCAATGCCAATCCTGGAACCATTACTGCAAAGGCAAGCAATAATTGTGCAAACCTTAGTACTAGTGTTAATGTAATGGTCTCTCCTCCAACTATCGCTGGTGCCGTACTGGGGGATTCTGCTGTTTGTTTTGGGCTTGTTCCCAACCAACAATTTCCTTTGCAATTAACGGGTAATACTGGCAATATCAGATCTTGGATAGCCAGTACAGATGGAATTAATTGGAGTCCAATTACAGAAAATGGAAATTCCATTTCTGTAAAAAATGTGTTGACCACCACCTATTACAAAGCACTGGTACAAAATGGCCCCGCATGTAATGTAGACAGCAGTGCCGCTGCAACCATTACCATCAATTACCAATCAGTGGCAGGTCAAATTCTTCCAGCCAATCTAGATATTTGTTTGGATCAAAACGTAGACAATATTTTAAAACTTCGTGGGTCTTCGGGTACGGTTTTAAATTGGCAAACATCTTTAGATAGAATTAGTTGGATCAATCATTTGCCTCGCAATAATGACACGCTACAATCTGTGGTTGGGTTAAGTGGAAGAACCTATTTTAGGGCCATTGTTTCAAAAACCGGTTGTCCATCAGACACCAGTACTATTGCCAGTGTGGGCATTTTCAATGCACCATTTCCAAAGGCACAGATCTTTCCAAAAGACACCAGTGTTTGTTATGGCACCACTGTATTCATATCTGCCAATATTCAAACTGGAACCACTTATAGTTGGTCTAATCCTACGGCCTTATTTAATGGAGGAAATGGCAACATTAACAGTACCCCCTATTTGATTAATGCTAAAGCGGCTCCTGCTAAGAGTACTCAATACATGATTACTATTGCCAACGCAGGTTGCCCCAATCTATTAACGGATACTATTCGAGTAAATGTAACAACACCGCTTTCAATAAATGCGGGTAAGGATACCAGTGTTGCAGCCAATCAGCCAGTTCAACTAAACGCCATTCTCTCTGATGAAAGAATAGCTAGTTATCAATGGTCCCCTTCTGATGGACTAGACAAAACCAATATTGCCAATCCCATTGCTACCATTGGAAGCAATAGAGACAATATTCGCTATACGGTAACTGCAATTGATTCCATGGGATGTAGGGCAGTAGACAACATGCTGGTTACTATTTTTAAAAATGGCGCAGACATATTTGTCCCAACCGGCTTTACGCCCAATGCCGATGGAAAAAATGACCAATTAAGACCCCTTGTGGTGGGCATTACCAAGAATTATAATTTCAGTGTATACAATCGTTGGGGGCAGCAAGTGTTTTTAACAACAGAAATTGGTAAGGGCTGGGATGGCATTTTCCAAGGTAAAGCCCAGGCTTCCGGAGCTTATGTATTCCTAGCCGAGGGTACTGATTTTCTAGGTCAGAAAATTATTAAAAAAGGTACTGTTGTGCTCATTAGATAAGAGCTCTTGTAATCCATTAACAAGGTTGTATCTTGCCGCTTCTAACTTAATCATCATGTCAAAAACTATCTTAGTTACAGGTGCAAGTTCTGGATTTGGAAAAGCCATTGCAGAAAAATTTGCTGCTGAGAAATGGAATTGTATAATCACAGGAAGAAGAAAAGAAAAGATAGAAGCCTTGGCTTCTGAATTAAAAGACAAATACCAGGTAGAAGTATTGCCCTTGGTTTTTGACGTACAAGATAGAAAGGCGGTTTTTGCAACACTAGAAAACCTACCAACTCAATGGCAATCTATTGACTTACTTGTCAACAATGCAGGATTAGCATTGGGTAGAGATCCTTTTGACCAAGCCAATTTAGACGACTGGGAAACCATGATTGATACCAATGTAAAAGGAATCATGTATGTAACAAAGGCGCTATTACCTTTACTGAAACAGCGTGGTGGTGGTCATATTATTAATATTGGATCCACTGCCGGAGTAGAAGTATATAAAGACGGAAATGCTTATTGTGCCAGCAAACACGCAGTAGCAGCTTTGAGTAAATCTATGCGAATTGACTTACTACCCTATCAAATAAAAGTAACGGTAATTCATCCAGGTGCTGCCGAAACAGAATTCTCCTTAGTAAGATTTAAAGGTGATGAAACAAAAGCTGCAACCGTTTATGATGGATACAAAGCTTTGCAAGCTGCAGATATTGCAGATATTAGTTTTTATGCAGCTTCTTTACCTGGGCACGTATGCATCAATGAATTGGTGGTTACCTGTACGGCACAGGCCAACAGTTTTTACTTACAGAAATAAACAGTAGCATTACCAATTAGGATTATCCAAAGTCAATCTCTGTATTGTCTCCAATATTGAGACTTCTACTCAATCCTTTTACAGAAGCATCACTACCAATCAAAGAATTGTCTAACACCACTTCATAAAGATTGGTATAAGATCCAATAATGCTTTCTCTAACAATAGAGTGTTTGATGGAAGTATTGGCACCAATGGCTACATGTGGGCCAATGATGGCATTTGAAATATCGCAACCCGGTGCAATGCTCACGGGTGGAATAATAATGGTATTGGGATAATTGTGTTGGGTACTGGTATTGCCACCAGACTTTTTAAGCAGGGTAGCATTGCTTTCAAGTAAGGTTTCTTTCTTACCACAGTCAAACCAACTCTTTACTTTAAAAGACTGAAACTTGGCCCCACGTTTGATCATGCACTCCAAGGCATCGGTTAAACTATATTCCCCGTTTACATTGGTATTGGATACAAATAAGTGTTGCAAACATTGATACAAAAATTCAGTTTCTTTGATTTTGTACAAACCTACCAAGGCCATATTGCTTTTTGGTATGGCAGGCTTTTCTACCAATTGTTCTATAAATCCGTCTTCCCCAATAGATGCTACTCCAAAATTTCTAGGGTCTTCTACTTTCTTAATTCCTAACATACTATAAGGGCTTTCTAGTACCTCTTTAACATCGTATTCGCAAACCGTATCGCCCAGCACTACAAAGACTTCATCAGAGCCTACAATAGCTTTGGTGAGTTCAATAGCGTGTCCAGTTCCTTGACGCTCATTCTGGTGCACAAAATGGGTAGTTAGGTGCGGATAGGTTTGGGTTACATAGTCTTGGATCTTTTCTCCCAAATAACCCACAATAAATATGAATTCGTTGATGCCTGCTTCGTGCAATTGATCAACTATAAAACTCAAGATGGTTTTTCCCGCAATGGGTATCAATGCCTTGGGTTGGGTATAAGTGTGGGGACGCAATTTGGTACCCGCTCCTGCAACCGGAATAATAGCTTTCATACTTGGTAGGTTTATGATGGATCATCTACAAAAGGGGGTCTGCATACATGCATTCATGTATTACTTACACATCCATCAAGGTTGCGAATTTATAAAAATCTGGCCAGAAGCCAAGTTTTGTGGATATTCTGACCAAAACTAGCCCTTTAAATTGCCCTTTTAGTGGGTTTTAGAATTATTTTTGCGCCAAAATCAAGCAATCATGCAAAGAGATACCCAGGTTTTCAACATCATTAACCAGGAATTGGCGCGTCAACGCCGTGGAATTGAACTAATTGCGTCCGAAAACTTCACCAGTTTACAGGTGATGCAAGCTTCTGGTTGCGTGATGACCAATAAATATGCGGAAGGATACCCCGGCAGGCGTTATTATGGTGGATGTGAGATAGTAGATCAAACCGAACAACTGGCCATTGACCGTTTAAAAGCCATTTTTAATATAGAATATGCCAACGTACAGCCACATAGTGGTGCTCAAGCCAATGCAGCCGTTATGCTGGCTATTTTGCAGCCAGGAGACGCCATTTTGGGCTTAGACCTGAGCATGGGTGGTCACTTGACCCATGGTTCTGCTGTAAACTTTAGCGGTAAAATCTACAAACCCCATTTTTATGGAGTTGTAAAAGAAACCGGATTGGTTGATTATGAGATGTTAGAAGCTCAAGCAAGGGCGGTAAAACCAAAATTGATTATCTGTGGTGCTAGTGCTTATAGCCGTGACTGGGACTTTGCTAGAATTAGAAAAGTTGCCGATGAAGTGGGCGCTTTTGTTTTGGCCGATATTGCCCACCCTGCGGGTTTGATTGCCAAAGGTTTGTTGAGCTCACCTTTTGAACACTGTCATTTTGTAACCAGCACTACCCACAAAACTTTGCGTGGACCAAGAGGTGGCGTAATCATGATGAAGACTGATGTAGAGAATAGTTTTGGTCTTAAAGACGTAAAAGGCAATCTACGCATGATGAGCAATCTTCTAGACATGGCGGTATTCCCAGGTACACAAGGCGGACCATTGGAACATATTATTGCAGCCAAAGCCATTGCGTTTGGAGAGATTTTGACCGATGAGTTTTTGGTATACCAACAACAGGTTCAAAAAAATGCACAAGCCATGGCCAAAGCCTTTACGGACAAGGGTTATGAGATCATTAGTGGCGGTACAGACAATCATTTGATGTTGATTGATCTGCGCAATAAAAATATTAGCGGAAAGAAAGCAGAACAAACCTTGGGCCATGCCGATATTACTGCTAATAAAAACATGGTGCCTTATGATGACAAGAGTGCTTTTGTAACATCTGGGATCCGTTTTGGTGTTGCCGCTGTTACTACAAGGGGTATGCTTGAAAATGACATGCAATTTGTAGTGGATGCCATTGACCGTTCTTTGATGAATGCCGATGACGCCGCCATCTTGGCTGAAGTTAAAAAACAAGTGAATGGATTCATGGAACAGTTTATCTTGTACCCTGAGTTAGGATAAAACATACTATTATGATACAACGCATACAAACCATTTGGTTATTAGTAGCAGCCGTATTGGGCTTTGCATCTTTAAAAACCGCTTTCTTTATTGGAAGCATTACCACAGAGCCTGCCAATGAATTAACAGGTATGAGCAATGTCTGGTTAATGATTAGCACCATTGTTGGTGCCACCGTTGCGGCATTGAGTATTTTTCTTTTTAAAAACAGACCACTTCAATTAAAGCTGGTTTTATTGGCTTTGGGTATTAGCCTATTGACCATTGGTCTATATTATATGGAGATTAATAAATACGCCGTAGGCGGATTGGCACTTTGGTGCGTGGTAGTGATAGCTATTCCAGTTGTTTTAATTCTTGCCACCATTGGCATTTACAAGGACGAGAAATTGGTGAAAAGCACAGATAGACTGCGTTAAATAAGTTTAATTAGTTTTTTGCAACGGGCCATTTCTTACAAGAATTGGCCCGTTCTGCTTTCCTTGGTTTTCTTGAGACCTGCAGGCACGCCAGCATAGACCAATGAGCCACCACCATCGCCTGCTTCAGAGCCCAGATCAATAACCCAATCGGCCGATTTAATCACGTCTGTATTGTGCTCAATGACTATTAAAGAATGCCCCTGTTCAATAAGTGCATTAAAGGAAGTCAATAGCTTTTTGATATCGTTAAAATGCAAGCCCGTAGTTGGTTCGTCAAAGATGAATAGTACGTGTCCAATGCCCTTTCCCTTGCCCAAAAAACTAGCTAGTTTTACACGCTGCGCTTCTCCTCCACTCAAGGTATCACTACTTTGTCCCAGCTTCACATAACCAAGTCCAACATCAGACAAAGGTTGAATGGCATTTTTAATTTGCTTCTCGTCTGCAAAGAATTCAATGGCTTCATCCACACTCATTTCAAGCAAGTC
>CAIZMD010000513.1 GCA_903933995.1 uncultured Bacteroidota bacterium | reverse complement strand
GAACCAGTATTGGCGTAGATGTTGGAATGGAAAACTGGAATACCCGAAGAATTTATTTTAACTTGCAAGAGTGCTTTTAACCAATCAGTACAAATCATGCATATGAAAAATTCCATCTTGTTTATAATAATGGCAAGTTTTGCCATTTCTTGTGGAACCGTTGCAAAGATTGAAAAATCTTGGCGGGATCCTGATACACAGGTGAATATGGAACAGTTAAACAAAATCTTAGTAGTTGCCCACTTGCGCAATGAAGCGGATAGGAGGTCTACCGAAGATAGAATGGCAGGATATTTAAATGGAAAGGGTGTTGTTTCTTATACTTTTTTGACCAAGAATGAAAACGAAGAAAATAAGGAGAAGGTTCGCACCAAGCTAAAGCAAGACGGATTTGATGCAGTAGTAGTAATGCGCTTATTAGACGTTGACAAAGACGTTCAATACGTGCCAGGTACCATCAGTACTTATCCTACTTATTACCGTGGATTCTACGGGTATTACTACAATAGTTTTAATCGTTTTTATGACCCCGGTTATTACCAGACTACCAAGACTTATTTGGTAGAAACCAATATTTATTCGCTAAAGCAAGACAAGTTGATTTTTAGCGCAGTCACTTCTACTGCAAATCCAGAAAACTTGGATAAACTAACCAATGCAGTTACTAAATCAGTCTATCAGAAAATTAAATCAGAAGGATTTATTACGGGCTTGAAATAATTATTCTTAAGACAAGTAATTAGAGACATGGATATTGAATTATTAATTCCAATTGCATTTAAGCAAAAAGGATTTTCTACCCAAGAAAACTGCATTGTTTTAGCAGGTGATATTGGTGGAACCAAAGCCAATATGGCGCTTTGTCGTTTTCATGCAGGTGGTATGGAAATGATCAAAGAGAAAAGATATGTGAGTAAAGAACACGTAAAGTTTGGAAATATTATTTCAGACTTTTTAATGGGAGAGCAAGTACCACAAAAATTGTGTTTATCTGTAGCCGGACCGGTGATTGATGGTAAAGTAAAATTTACCAATCTAAGCTGGGAAATAGATAAAGCAGAAATCAGTGCTATGTTGGGTGGATGCCCCGTAGCAATTCTAAATGATTTAGAAGCCACTGCTTATGGTTTAGCTGCACTTAAGCCAACAGAGTTACATGTTTTGCATAAGGGCACCAATATAACCCCTGGTAATATTGGGATCCTTGCAGCTGGTACTGGTTTGGGAGAAGCTGGTTTGTTTTTTGATGGTAAATCCTATCACCCATTTGCAACAGAAGGCGGTCATGCTGATTTTGCGCCCAGAACCCAACAAGACTTAAACATACTTGCCTTTTTACAAACTAGACATGAACACGTTAGTTGGGAGCGTTTATTAAGTGGTCAGGGTATTGTAACCATTTGGGAATACCTAACCCAAGCAGAAGGTAAAGCTTGTGCGCAGAACATACAAGATCAAATGAAATCCATGGATCCTGCTGCTGTAATTAGCAATGCGGCAAAAGCTCAGTCTTGTTCAGTTTGTGTTGAAACAATCACCCTCTTCAATAGATTTCTTGCCATAGAAGCGGTGAATTTGATTTTGAAATTTAAAGCTACCGGTGGATTGTATTTGGCCGGCGGAATTGCTCCCAAATTATTAGAACTTTTAGACCCAGCTGTTTGGAACCAAGTATTTGAAGCCAGTGGAAGAATGCGTCATTTATTGGCAGAAGTTTCTGTCTATGTAATGATGAATGAAAAAGCACCAATGTTAGGATCCATCTATTATGCTGGATTGAATTTGTAAATGAACCGATCTCATGAAAATAGCTATCATCAACGGACCCAATTTAAATTTGTTAGGAACACGCGAGCCAGGTATTTATGGTTCCCAAAGTTTTGAACAATATTTTGCGGAACTACACAAGCTTTTTCCTGAAGTGGTATTTAGTTATTTTCAAAGCAATATTGAAGGGGAATTGGTCAATGAATTGCAAAGGGTGGGTTTTGATTATGATGGCATAGTACTTAATCCTGCTGCCTATACCCATACTTCTGTAGCCATTGGAGACGCCATTGCCGCCATTAAAACTGCCGTGATAGAAGTACATATTAGTAATGTGCATGCTAGAGAGGATTTTAGAAAATTGTCACATGTGTCAGGTAAATCAGTAGGTTGTATTACCGGTTTAGGATTAAAGGGCTATGAACTTGCCGTTCGATGGCTGATAGACAATCACGCAACAAAACATGCATAAGAATTTTCCAAATCTGGGTAGGCAATTGGTCCTAATGGTTTTGGGTATTGCCCTCCTTAAATTAGTAGTGGCATCGCTTTTAGAACTAGGGAATGACGAAGTCTATTATTGGACCTATGCCATTGCTCCTGATTGGAATCATTTTGACCATCCCCCAATGGTGGGATGGATGATTCAATTGACCACACTCAACCTGCATTGGGTAACAGAAATCTCTTTAAGACTTGGTCCCATTTTGGCTTCTGTTCTTAGTAGTTTCTTGGTCTACAAAACCATGGAAATTTTAGGCAATCCCAAAGCCGCTTTTTTTACTGCTTTGCTCTATCAATGTTCCTTGTATACTGGCGTGATTGCTGGATTGTTTCTACTTCCTGATGCGCCTCAAATGCCTTTTTGGACAGCTGCTTTATACTTGATGGCCAAATTGCTTTTTCAAAAAGGGGCTGAAGAAAAATTCATTTATTGGATCAGCCTAGGAGCTTTAATTGGACTTGCTGTGCTATGTAAAGTACATGGTCTGTATTTATGGGTTGGCTTTGGTCTTTCCATTTTGCTGTTAAAACCAAAATGGTTACTCAAATGGCAATTGTATATATCAGTTCTTATTAGCTTGCTTTGTATTATTCCTATTCTTTATTGGAATATTCAGTATGATTTTATTACCTATAGGTTCCATTCAGAAAGGGTTACCCATACAAGTTTGCAATGGGATTCCTTCTTGCAAGAATTAGGGGGAGAAATTGCTTATCAAAATCCAGTGGTTTTTGTATTGCTATTGGTTTCTTTGATTGCGTATTTTAAAAGAAGCATCCGATTTGAAAAAAAGGAGATAGCGGTATGGTTGTTTTGTATGAGTCTTCCCATGATTTTTTTATTCTGGGGAATTGCCTTATTCAATCCCACTTTGCCACATTGGACAGGACCAGCTTATATTCCACTTTATTTTTTTGCTGGGATCTATATGGCCAATAATGGACAAGCTGTTAAAAGAAAATTATTGATTGGTAGTGCTGTTCTATTCATATTCATTCTCACCGTTGGCGTATCCCTGATTCGTTTATCACCCATTAATTTTGGAAGCAAAGACAAAGCCAATTATGGGGAATATTGTCCTACGCTTGACTTAACGGGTTGGGCCAATTTTAGTGCGGACTTTGCAAAATTGGTCAAGTCTGATCAGACATCTGGGGCCATGAAACCAAATAGTCCCATACTAGTATCCAAATGGTTTCCTGGAGGACATTTGGAGTTTTATACTGCCAGAAAATATGGCATGAATCTAATTGGGGTAGGGGCATTAACAGACTTACACAAATTTGCTTGGTTAAACCATCAAAGACCTGGCTTGAAAATTGGGGATGACGCTTATTGTATTGTGCCATCTAACCTGCCAATGGATGTTGCAGCCGTATATGATAGCTATTTTACCAGTATTGAAAAACCCGTTCAGATAAATCAAGTAAGAAACCAAGGCATTGTAAGATATTTCTGGGTATACCGATTAAAGGATTGCAAATTGCTACCAACAGACCCTTTGCCAATT
>CAIZMD010000512.1 GCA_903933995.1 uncultured Bacteroidota bacterium | reverse complement strand
CGTCCATTGCTCAAATAATAAATAGTATCAAAACGATCTGCATAAACAATATTATAACCTGGAATGGCCAACATGTTTAAAGCTGTTTTGAACTCCGTAAAATTTCTGGCCTTGTTAAAACGGTACCATTGCTCTAGCCCACGAATATCCATTTGGGCAGGCATGCGAATAGAAAAAGTGCCTCTATCAGTAATAATAGTTGGACCATATTTACTCCAGTAAGCTTTCTTGTTAACACCAATGACAATGCCAGCAACTTTTACTTTTAGTGCCGCATTTTTGGATTCCAGTGTTTCCCATTTGCCATCTAATTTGTATTCTAGTTTGTTGGCAGGATTTATTTCTAACTGATATACGTCTAATTTATCAGGTGCATTTACGGTATGTGCCCAACCTAGGTTTTCATTTACACCGTGTAAGATGCTGGGGGCACCTGGAAAATTGGCTCCTAGAATGTTCCATCCTTCTTCACTACACAAATGGGCTTCATAAAATGCTACTGGTCCTTCCAAAGGTTGGTGGGCATTAATATCTAGATATACTTGTCCGTCAATAGACTTTCTGCTGTTAACAGCAATGGCATTACTTCCTGCGGTTTTATAATTCTCTAATAAGGGAACGCTTCCGTTGAAGATAGTTTTAAGGGCATTGTCAGCTCCTGACAAAACACATAATTGCAAGACAGAATATTGGATCATGTCTTTTGGTGTAACTGGAAATGCTTTTTTGAGCAAGACTTCTTTGGGGTGCTTGGTGGCATAGGCATTTAATCCTGCGGAATAACCTTCTAAAAGTCTTTTAAAATCGGGACTGAGGTCGGTTTCATATTTCTCTTCAACTAATTCAGGAATCCTGAGCAAGTGAATGATGTAATCAATTTGCGCACCTTCCTTGCCCTTATATCGCGCCAGCATGGCTTTACCCGCCAATAGCGATTGTTGTATGGTTTCAAAATCATCTTCTGCGTGCGCCCAAGCCAGACCATAAGCCACTTCTGGGTCCGTTTTGCCAAAAATGTGCGGTACACCCCATTTGTCTCTGACGATATCAATTTTTTCGGGTTGGAATTGGGCAAAAACCCCCAATTGAGAAAAGGCAAGTACAAGTATCAGGATAGTTCTGGCAAGCATTGGTTTTATTTTTCTAAACAAAAGATAGGATAATTGGTTCTAGTTCTGGTAATGTTTCCTGTGAGGGTAAAAGTTGAAGCTTTATTTTGACATAATTGATCTTGACTTTTGACTATGCAGCTAATAGTCCTAATTTTGTAAAAATCTTATTTATGGGTATCTGGAATCAATTTGCCGAGTATCTTTTTATCAAGAAAAAAGACCCTAATGAAAAGCCTACTCAATGGATGAAATACATGCATGGCATGAACCGCATTTCACTCATGATGTTCTTGGTGGCTATTTTAATTATCCTGTTTAAGATGTTTTTGTTGCCGCTGTTTAAAAGCTAATGAGGGGGCTGTTGTTCCTCTAAGAATTGGTAGATTATCTGAGCTGCTTGTGCAGATGCATGCCCTCCCTTAGATAATGTTGCTTGTAGTGCTTGATAGTCTTTACGAATCTGTTCTTGTTTTGCTGTATTGTGTAAGAGTTCATTCAACTCCTTTTCTAGATTACTAGTGTTTAGTTCGTCTTGAATCAATTCCTTAACTACTAGTTTATCCATAATCAAATTCACCAAAGAAATGTATTTGATCTTCACCAATCTTTTGGCAATCTGATAACTGATATTGCTTCCTTTGTAACAAACAATTTCTGGGATGCCTAAGAGTGCTGTTTCTAGAGTAGCAGTTCCACTTGTCACCAGTGCTGCTTGGGATTCCAATAATAATTTATAGGTATCATTTTTAACAGAACCCACGTTCTGATAGGGTTTCAGGAAGGGTTCGTAAAATTCCGAATCCTGTCCTGGTGCTTCAGCCACCACAAATTCTTGGTTGGGAAACAACTTGGCCAGTTCCAACATGATGGGTAATTTCTTGGCAATCTCTTGCTTTCTACTTCCTGGTAGGAGGGCTATTTTTTTAGAACCGGCTAAAGGAAAAACGGTTTCCGGACCATAACCTAATTCCTGTTTTTTGGCTTCTATTACTTCCATCAATGGATGCCCTACATAATCAACATCCCAATTCCATTGTTCCTTATAATAGTCTTTTTCAAATGGTAGAAT
>CAIZMD010000511.1 GCA_903933995.1 uncultured Bacteroidota bacterium | reverse complement strand
AATCCATTGTTGAGAAGGCTAATTACTAGACTTATAGCCATAACACCTGCTGTATTGACTATTCTAATTTATGGTAATGATAAAATTGACGCCTTATTGGTGCTTAGTCAAGTAATACTAAGTGTGCAACTAGGTTTTGCCGTTATACCACTGATTCATTTTGTTAGTGACAAACATACCATGGGTGAGTTTGCCATCAAAACACCTACCAAAATTGCTTCATGGCTAGTAGCAACAGTTCTGATTTTTCTAAATGTAAAAATGGTGGTAGAGCAAGCCCTGCCTTTGTTTGAAACAGATGGGAATTGGATTTGGAAAATCTTGATACTGCTAGGAGCCATTATTTTTATCTGGTTATTTCTGATGATGACTTTTCTGCCATTTGTAAGGGATAGAAAGCTGCGCGATATTGCTCGAATGCACGATGACACGCCCATATTAGAAAATTTGGATGTAAGAGAAACTAGGTGTATTGCAGTTTCATTAGATTTTACCGATGCAGACAAGAAATTAATTGCCTATGCCATTGCTCAGGGAAAACAGCAAGTAGACTATGTTTTGTTGCATATTGTGGAAAGTGCATCTGCACGCTATTTTGGAGACGCTAGTGATGATTATGAAACTCGAAAAGACCAAGAACGGCTAGATGATTTTGCCTTGCAATTGCAAAATGCTGGATTCAGGGTAAAAGTAGTATTGGGCTACAAAAACAGGGTTACAGAAATAGTCCGGATTGTTCAAGAGGCTGGTGCCGATATGTTGGTCATGGGAGCCCATAGACACCGAGGTTTAAAAGACTATATTTTTGGTGAAACCATTGAAAGTGTGAGACATGAATTGGATATTCCTGTTTTGATTGTGAATGTCTAGTCCGGAAACGATGCCGGATTTTGGTTGGCAATAAAACCGAATAATCGCTACCTTAGTGCCCTTTAAAAATCAAATGATACGTTATGGCAGAAAAAATTAAAGTACTCAATCCAGTAGTAGAACTGGATGGGGATGAAATGACAAGAATCATCTGGAAGTTCATAAAAGACAAGTTAATCCTGCCTTATCTGGATGTTGACATTCAGTATTATGACCTTGGGATGGAATACAGAGATCAAACCAATGACCAAGTAACCATTGATGCAGCCAATGCCATCAAAGCTTGTGGCGTGGGTATCAAATGTGCTACCATTACTCCAGACGAAGCAAGGGTTAAGGAATTTAACCTAAAGCAAATGTGGAAGAGTCCAAACGGAACCATTAGAAATATTCTAGATGGAACTGTATTCCGTGAGCCAATTGTTTGCAGCAATGTACCAAGATTGGTACCCAACTGGACGGCTCCAATCTGTATTGGTCGTCACGCATTTGGTGACCAATATAGGGCTACAGATTTTGTAACAAAGGGTAAGGGAAAACTGACCATCAAATTTGAAGGTGAAGACGGAACCAACCAAGAGTTTGAAGTATACAACTTTAAAGGGGATGGCGTTGCACTTGCTATGTACAATACGGATGAAAGTATTTATGGTTTTGCAAGGGCATGTTTTAATCAAGCATTGATCAAAAAATGGCCTTTGTATTTGTCTACCAAAAATACCATCTTGAAAAAATATGATGGTAGGTTCAAAGACATTTTTGAAGAGGTTTACCAAAATGAATTCAAAGCCGCTTATACTGCAGCAGGAATTACCTATGAGCACCGTTTAATTGATGACATGGTTGCCAGTGCTTTGAAGTGGAATGGTAATTTTGTTTGGGCATGTAAGAACTATGACGGAGACGTTCAAAGTGATACTGTTGCGCAAGGATTTGGTTCTTTGGGTTTAATGACTTCTACCTTGGTAACCCCAGATGGTAAAGTGATGGAAGCTGAAGCCGCACATGGTACCGTAACACGTCACTATCGTGAGCACCAAAAAGGAAATCCTACATCAACCAATCCTATTGCATCAATTTTTGCATGGACAAGGGGATTAGAGTTCCGTGGCAAATTGGACAATAACCAAGAATTGATTGATTTTTGCCAAGCATTAGAACAAGTTTGTGTTGAGACAGTAGAAAGTGGTAAAATGACCAAAGATTTGGCCCTTTGCATCTATGGAAGCAAAATGAACCACGGAGAACACTATTTATACACAGAAGAGTTCTTGGATGCTTTAGACCAAAACCTAAAAAAGAAATTGGCTAAATAATTATAGACAATTACTATT
>CAIZMD010000510.1 GCA_903933995.1 uncultured Bacteroidota bacterium | reverse complement strand
CTAAATCGGCTGGTAACTGAACTATCTCATTCAAGAACCTGGTACTAGGTACATAAGGATGTTGAATAAAGGGAAGGGTATGTTTGCTAATTCTATAAAACCAATTGGGGTGAGGTACCCATTCTACATTGAGTGGGTCTAACAACAACTTACCCTTGGCTTGGATCTCGGGGCTCTGTTGTTGCAGGTCATCAAAAATGATGCGATTATAAATGCGGTGAATTGGTGTTTTAATACCATCACGTAAATAAAACAAATCCATTCCTTCTTGAATCAGCTCTGTTAAGCAAACAATGGGAATGCCCGTTACTTCAGAAGTACAATAAAAATCAATCTTTGTTTTTTGTTGGTGCGGCAGAATTTCTAAAAGCACTACATTTTCTGCAGCGTGTTTGCCCAAGATAATTTCTTTGAGAAGGGTAGCATAGGATTCCGAATGATACCCATTCAAATAGCAGCTATACTGTTCAGGAATGGAGAAATGTTTTCTAGTAATTTGGTCCTGAAAAATCTGATACCCAAATAGGGTAGGAAAGCCCTGCATTTCTATTAACTGAGGTTCTAATTCTCCTGCTTCATTTTCACAAATGCCAAAGTCAAAAGCTATAAAATGCGAATGCCCTGTTTCATTGGGTACGTTTACATTGGCAGGAATGGCAATGGCGGATTTTGCCATAAAATCTGGCTGGCAAATCACGTCTACAATGGCTTCGCATGCATCCAATACTTTTTCCTTAAAACCCTTGTCAATAAAGACCGGGGTTTCTGCTACCCTAAATTCCAATGCGCCGGGATGCAGGTTATTTAAATCATGTATATAAGCTTGATAAGCTGCGGGACTAAATGCTTGGTTATAGGCTTTGCGTATAGCAGGTACCATGGTCTAGGGTTTAGGCTTCTTCTAATTCTCCAACGGCAAGATTTAGAAAATTAGGAAGAATATGTTGATAGGTCCACATGATTTTTTCTGGGTCCTGTAATTGCTCTACCATGCTCTTCCATTTGGCTTCGCCATGGTTCTCAATTACACCCGCTTTTTTGTCTTCTCTTTGAAGATACATACTCATACCAATGGCATCTGCTTCTGGGTGAAACTGCGTACCAATAAACTCATCCGTAAAACGAATACTCATGATGGCTCGTTCATAAGGCACATGTGGCCGGTGTTTCTCAATGGCCAAGATCTTGGCACCCATCTCGCGCAAGCGTTTGTGATTGGGTGTAATCACTTGGTAGTCCCTACTATCTACGGCGTAGAAAGGATCACGCATGCCATTTAAGACGGATTCTAATTCCCCATCGTGCAAACGGTGAATGGGGAATACCCCAAAAGAAGTGGACTTGCGTTTGCAAACCACACCCACACCATAATGACGGCAGGCCAATTGAAAACTATGACAGATAAAGAACACGTGCTTTTTTACGGCATTGGCTGCATCCTTATTCCACTGATCCATTGACGTAAGCCATTGCATGTACAAATTATCCCAGGCTTCACCTTCAGAATCCAGAGGAGAGCCAGGCCCACCACTAGAAATATAGACGTCAAAACTGGTATCGGGAACCGTTAATGCTTGGCGCACATTAAACACTTGATAGGAATAAGTATAGAGCG
>CAIZMD010000509.1 GCA_903933995.1 uncultured Bacteroidota bacterium | reverse complement strand
AATGCCCATTGATCAGCGCAATGCTATATTAAAAGCCAAACTCAAAGCTTTGAGAAAAGAGGCTGGATTAAAAGATCTGGATAATCAGGAACCCGGATTTGGCGGTGGATTTGCTGGTGGCCCAAGTCAAGATGCTGATTTATTTGCTACTGGCGCCAATGAATTTTACTTTCAAAATGCAGGATTAAAATCAAGAGGTTATTCTGAATTTAAATCAAAATGGGGAACGCGTCCCAACGTAGATAATTGGCGTAGACAAGCTGCCGTAGAAAAATCTTTTGCCCAGAAATCGGCTATGAATAGTAACAGTAACACAGCCCCTACTGCCAACAATTCAGCAGCTGCGCCGGTTGAAGAATTAACCATGGAATCCCTATTGGCAAAACTGCCTTTGACTTCTGAGCAAATGTCTGTTTCTTATTTGGCCATACTCAAAGCATCTATGGAAAATGGGGCACTGTATCAATTGAACCTAGGTGATTACCCAAGTGCCATCAAAGAATACAGAGACATTGTGACCCAATTCCCCGATGTGAGTGAAACTGAAAAAGCCCTATTCAATTTGGCCATTTGTTATGATAGAAATAATCAACCCATTCAAGCTGATTCGGTTAGACAATTATTGAAATCCAATTTTGCAAATGGTAAATACAATAAATTAGTACAACAACAGGGCAAACCTATTGCCAAAGACAATGCAACAATAGCTTATGAGCAAGTCTATGATTTGTTTTTAGCAGGGTCTTTTAAAGAAGCATTACAAGTAAAAGAAACAGCAGATAAAAAATGGGGTAAATCTTATTGGACCCCACAACAGCTCTATATAGAAGCCATCTATTATGTAAAAAATAGGGAGGATAGTATTGCTATTAATCGATTGCAGGAAATCACCAAACTATTCCCAAATTCCCCTTTAAAAGAGAAGGCCAATACCATGGTTGACGTCTTAAAAAGAAGAAAGGAAATTGAAACCTATTTGACCGATTTGAAGATTGAGAAACCAGAAGAAATTTCGGGTAGGCCCATTGAACTCAATGATGTTAATACGGTTAAAAAATCCCCTGCTCCCAAAGCCGAGATTACCCAACAAGTAGCTCCGGTTTTAAAAATCAAACCCAATACACTTGAACCAACAGAGAAACCCGTAATTGTGGCTGTGGCTCCTCCCAAGGTAGATACCCTAAGAAAACAACCGACGATAGTGCTGGCTTCTCCTAAAGTAGATACAACTAGAAAACAACCAACGATAGTGCTGGTAGATGCTCCTATGCACAAACTAGAACCTATTAAACAAGCTCCAAGTAATCAATATGCCTTTAATGCCAATGATCCACATTTTGTGGCCATAGTGCTTGACAAAGTGGATGGCATTTTTGCGGGAGAAGCCAAAAACGCCTTTAATAGGTTTAATAGGGAGCAGTATAGTAATCAAAATCTGGCCATTGGCAATGAAACTATTCAGGCAAATCTCCAATTGATCTTGGTTGGCCCATTTGCCAATGCAGGTGACGCGGTAGGCTATATAAACAAAACCAAACCCCAAGCTGCTTCTAGAATTGTTCCTTGGTTAGCTAAAGAGAAGTATAGTTTTCTAATTTTAAGTGGCGCCAATTTAACCGTTCTGAAATCTAAAAAAGACATTCAGGAATATAGAACCTTCTTACATGGGGTATTCCCTGATATTTTTTAACCATTTTAGCATAGTTGTTTCAGGCAGTTCTATAGATTTACGATAAGTTTACATTTCCATCATACCTTTTTTATGTCTAGACCAGTTAAAATATTTTGGAAGATTTTCTTTGGTGGATTAGGCTTTGTTGTCCTTTTCCTACTCATGCTCAATTGGGGATGGATTGGAGACATGCCAGATATTGAGGATATTGAAAACCCTACGGCTTTGCAAGCCAGTCAGGTCTATGCCCAAGATGGTTATCTGATGGGGAAATACTATATTGAAGACAGGATAAATGTACAATACAAAGACATTAGCAAACACGCCATTAATGCGTTGGTAGCAACCGAGGACAAACGTTTTTATGACCATAGCGGTATTGATGCACAAGGGTTGGCAAGGGCTTTTTTATACTTGGGTAGCCAAGGTGGAGCAAGTACCATTACCATGCAAACGGCCAAAAATCTGTTTACAGAAAACTGGAGCACCAAGAATTTCTTGTTGCGCAGTATTCAAAAATTAAAAGAATGCATCATTGCCATTAAGTTAGAAAGGAATTTTACCAAAGAAGAAATTCTAACCTTGTATTTAAATACCGTGGCATTTGGAGACAATGTTTTTGGTATTAGAAACGGTGCCAAAACCTTTTTCCAAAAAGAACCTGACCGTTTGAATGTAGAAGAAGCGGCTGTACTGATTGGCATGATCAATGGACCTGGATTATACAATCCTCGTAGAAATCCCAGACAGGCTTTAGAAAGAAGGAACTTGGTATTCAACCGAATGGTTGCCAAGGACTATTTGAATTCTGCTGAAGCTGAAATTTTAAAAAGAAAACCCATTGAGCTCAATTTTAAGAAGCTGGATGAAAGTGCTGGTCTGGGGCCCTATTTTAGAATGGTTTTGGGAGAAGAAATGAAGAAATGGTGCAAGACCCATACCAAGAGCAATGGAGATAATTATGATTTGTATAGAGATGGTTTGCGTATCTATACCACTATCAACCCAAGAATGCAACAATATGCAGAGGAAGCAGTAGCAAAGCATATGAGCTATATGCAGAAGCTATTGAATACGCAGGAAAATATGAAAGATGGGAGCATTTGGAAAAACTTTCAGCAAGTGCTTGATGCTTCCATGAAACAGAGTGACCGTTGGAAGAATCTGAAAAAAGAAGGTTTGAATGAAGACGAAATTAAAGCCTCCTTTAAAGTAAAAATTCCTATGCACGTTTTTGCTTGGAATAGCACTCGAGGAAAGGATACTACCATGTCTCCTTATGATTCTATCAAGTACCACAGACAAATGTTGCAAGCTGGTTTTATGGTCATGGAACCAATGACAGGTGAAGTAAAAGCTTGGGTGGGGGGTATTGACTTTAAAACCTTTAAATATGATCACGCCAATATCAATACCAAACGTCAGGTAGGTTCTACCATGAAACCACTGTTGTATAGTCTGGCAATTGAGGAAGCTGGTTTCACACCCAATACTCCTGTAAATGACAATCAACAAAGTTTTGGGCAATATGGCTTAGTACCAGCTACCAGTAAATCATGTACAGGAGCTACCATGCCAATGGCTGAAGCTTTGGCCAAGTCTAGAAACTGTGCCTCGGCTTATATTATGAAGCAATTAGACGCTACCGGAAATAATGGCGCCAAGAGATTTGTGGACTACTTAAAAAAACTCAACCTTCAAACCAAGATTGAGCCCTACCCTTCTATTGCCCTAGGTTCTTGCGAGATTTCATTGTTTGAAATGATGCAGGCATATAGTATGTTTCCAGGAAGGGGATTCAATGCCAAACCCATGTATATTACCCGCATTGAAGACAGAAATGGCAATGTTTTGGAAAGCTTTACACCACAGCGTAAAGAAGTGATTAGTGAAGTAACAGCCTATTCCATTGTAAAAATGATGCAAGGCGTTATCCAATATGGTACAGCACGTGGTATTTGGGCTTATGACTTACCTGGGAATTTAGAAGTAGCTGGTAAAACAGGTACCACTAATGACAATTCCGATGCATGGTTTATGGGTTACACGCCACAATTGATGGCTGGAACCTGGGTAGGTGCAGATGATCGATTTATTCGTTTTAAAAATGAAAATCTCAATGGTCAGGGTGCTAGAGCAGCCATGCCCATTTGGGCTTATTTCTTTGCCAAAGCATCTGCAGATCCTAATTGCGGATTAGATGCCAGTCAAACTTTTGTGAAACCTGAAGTCATGACCAATGATATTATCATAGACTATATCAATGGCACTACGGCTCCATTAGGTGCAGAAGGAGAAGACCAAGGTAATGGAACGGTGAATGATTATGAAATTCCAAAAGACATAAAACCCGAAGATATTAAGGCGGAATCTGACCCCTTAGAAGCAGGCAAAACTGGGGTTCCAAAACCTTTGGAGACCAAGGACAAACAACCTGCAAAACTACCCGATAACAAACCTATTGTTACGCCTCCACCTGTTTTGAAACAAGGAGAAAAACCAAAAGCAACCATGCCAGCACCAATTAAGAAACCAGGCGGAGGTAATCTAGGTTAGGCAGTTTGTAAAAGATAGCATTATTTTAAATGGTAGATTGGATGGGTTCCTAAACTATCTGCATGGCTTTGACAAAATCGCTTACCAAATAGCTGATGAGCTTACCCGTACTACCATCAGTTCTACCATCAGATAAATGGGTAGCACCTTCACAAATATGCAGATAAGCTGGCTTGGATTGAGCCGTAGCAAATTGAATATATTGTCTAGCTTGATTAGGGCTAATGCCTACAGGGGTTTGTGCACTACTCAAGACCCCCTCAATGCAATCTAGGTCTAGTTCTATGCCACAAAGACTATCATCCGTAAAAGAGGTTGCATGCCCAACGGCCTGTAGAAATGTTCTTTTTTCGTGTACAAAAATGTCTTCATAGGTAATGCAATCCACAAAAGGATTGTTCACAATATCCATCCATACATTTTGTGGAAGGTAATTCTCATGAATGCCAATGACACAGTACTTTTCAAGGTATCCGTCTTCTTCCGCATAGGTAAATCCATTGCCACTATGTCTTCCTTCCATGGGTCTAAAATCTGCGTGTGCGTCTAGGTTAATGGCATTTAATTGCGCAATGGGTAATACACCAGCTTTATAATAACCCTTTGCAGAACCTTTGATACAGGGATAGGAATTGTTATGACCGCCGCCAATGACAATGGGAATTTTCTTGTATTGCGTAATCAATTTAACCAACTGTTCTACCTCTTCATCAATGGCATTTACAGCGTGTCTAAAAGCCTCAGATTTTTCATCAAAACTCAAGGCGTTTTGCTCAATCAAATGTTCCATATCGGAAAAATCAAAATGACCCAATAACAAGATTTCTCCGCCTTCAAAAAAGTCATTACTCTGAATATTGAGAAAGGATTGCAAGAAGGGCACCCAAGCGGAATCGGCCCCGCCAATACCTAGATTGGCTTTTACCCCAATATCTTCTGGTATGCCAAATAACACATAGCTAGCCGTGCTTTCTAGCAAAGACTTTTCCAATTGGTTACTATCTGCTATTACCTGAATGCGCTCCCCTAATTTGGTTTCAAACCTTCTAATCTTGGTAACAGAAAGCAGATCTTGCTTGTGATAGATTTTCAAGTGTTTCATGGCTCGTTGTGGGTATGATTCTAAGTATTAAGTTAATCATTTCAACCCAGAGCAGAAAAATTGATTAAATGAAGGTTCCTGACACCATTGCCCGTTCAATTAGATTGGAGCCAAAGGCATAAGGTAGGAAGGCCAGTGATGGAATGGGTTTGGTAAAAATCAGGTTGGCTCGCTTCCCCTTGGTAATACTACCCAATTCTGATTCCAATTCCATAGCAAATGCCCCATTGATGGTAGCCGCGTTAATAGCTTCTTCAGGCAGCATTTTCATTTGAATACATGCCATGGAAACAACTGTGTTCATGTTCCCACTTGGGCTAGAACCTGGGTTAAAATCAGAAGCAAGGGCAATGGCGGCACCTGCATCAATGAGCGCCCTAGCAGGTTGAAAACCCATTCGTAAAAAATAGGCTGCCGTAGGCAACAAAGTACCAATGGTATTGGATGCCGCTAACGCGGCAATGGTGGCTGCATCCATGGTTTCCAAGTGATCAACAGATAAAGCATTTAGTTCAATACCGGCTTCTACTCCACCCGATAAGTTTAATTGGTTAGCATGGATCTTGGCCTTTAAACCAATGGCTGCACCTGCTTTACAAATGCGAATGGTTTCAGATGGACTAAAAAATCCATCCTCACAAAAAACGTCTATAAAATCCGCCAATCCCTCTTTGGCAATGACGGGAAGCATTTCCGCTATAATCAATTGAATATAGGCTTCATGATTGTCTTTGTATTCTATTGGATAGGTATGAGCGCCTAAAAAACTGGCTTTGATGGGGATGGGTGAAACGTCTTTGAGTCTTTTTATAACGCGCAACATTTTTAATTCAGCATCTACGGTTAATCCATAGCCACTTTTTATTTCTATGGCCCCTGTTCCTAATTGCATCCACTCTTGTAACCTAGGCAAAGCCAATTGAAATAATTCCTCCTCTGAGCAAGCCTGTAGTTTTCTAGCAGAGTTTAAAATACCACCACCTTTTGCGGCAATATCGGCGTAGCTCATTCCTTTCAGCTTGTCTACAAATTCCGATTCTCTACTTGCTGCAAAAATCAAATGAGTATGACTATCACACCAGGATGGCAAAATAGTAGCACCAGCAGCATCAATGGTTTGATCATAGGAATCTTGTAGCTGAACTAATTCTGCCATGGATCCATAATCAAGAATTCTTCCATGTTCAATGGTCAGCCAAGCATCTTCTATCATTGGAAGATGGGCCAACTCCGTACCTTTCAATAATTTATTGTCAGAACGAACATTTACCAGTTGGCGGATGTTGGTGATAAGCTGTTTCATGCAAGGGCAAATTAAACAATTCAAAGACTAATTTCAGCAAATGATTTGTAGTATCACCATTGTCAGATACCCCAGTTTTTTGGGATGGGCCGGATTCCTATCTATGGCTCTATTCCGCCTTCCCTTAATATTCAATAAAAAAATCAGTTTCTGGAAACTCATGGGTACTGGCAAGAATGGTTCTTTTGACAAAACCCCAGATCTGTCTCAGTGGGCTATTTTGGTAATAGATCAAACTGAACCTGCATCTCAATTTCCTACTTGGTCTGAGCCATTGAATCCTGATGAAGCGCATCCTTATCTAAAAAATAGGTATGGAAAATTCATAGCTGCCTGGTGGCGATTTTTTAATTGTGAAACCTGGACCATTTTGTTAGAACCCATTGAAGGGCATGGATTATGGGATGGCAAACAACCATTTGGACCTGTACCAATGAAAAGCGATTATGAAGGCCCGATTGCCATTCTCACAAGGGCTACCATCAAAATTAGCAAACTGAAAGATTTTTGGGGCAATGTAGACAAAGTAGCTAGCAGAATGGCCGGTGCACCTGGATTTAAAACCTCTTTTGGTATTGGTGAAGTTCCTTGGATTAAACAAGCCACTTTTAGCATCTGGGCATCAAAAGCAGACATGAAAGCTTTTGCCTATCAAATGCAGGAGCACGCTGCCGTTATTGCCAAAACCAGAAAGGAAAAATGGTATAGTGAAGACCTATTTATGCGTTTTAAACCACTTGGATCATTTGGAAAAGTCAAAGGACTTGACCCATTGAAACAAAACCCCTAACTTGCATTAGATTCATGCATCACTGCACTACCATATCAATGTTGACAGCCCATTTTGCTTGGATGTATCGCGGATTGAATCCTATGCCCGATCATTAAGTACGCTTAATTTCTTTTGCTTTTTGTAAGCACTCCTTTGTTGAAAACCCTACTATTCATCAATACCTTATTGTATGGCATCCCAATTGTCTGTTACCTCAGAAATAGGAACATTAAAACGTTTATTAGTACATAGTCCAGACAGTGGTCTGGGAAAAGTTGTTCCTTCAAAAGCCCAAGACTGGCTATTTGAAGACATTGTTCATTTAGATACCATTCGCAAGAATGAGTATGATTTCTACACAAAAATTCTTTTGTATTTTCTTGATCCAACCAAAATCAAAGGCAAACTTCAAGAAATAGATGCAAAAGAAAATGAACGTAATTTTTATAAACCCGAACACGCCAATTTCTTTGCATCTGAAAATGTGATAGAATTACAGTGGTTATTGGCACAGGTTTTAGAAGATGTTGATTTGCGCTCAAAGCTTGTTGCATCCGTTTGTGCTATTGAAGGATGCACTTACCAAACCCAGCGCGAATTATTGGATTACAGTCCAAAAGAATTGGCCAAAACCTTTATCTCTGGAAGTGCCGCAGGAAACAGAGAACTGTTGTTTGCACCCATTCCCAATTTTATTTTTACAAGAGATATTGGCATAACCATTAATCAATACGTTTTATTAAACAAGCCTGCCAAAAAAGCCAGAACTAGAGAAGCTTTGTTGGCCAAGTATATCTTTTTCCATCACGCACTTTTTGCAGACTATAGAAACAATATTATAGAGCTTTCTGATTCTCATCATAGCTTCTTACTTCCCAAGGAAGAAGATGATAGAAAAATTACGCTGGAAGGTGGCGATATTATGGTAGTGAGTGAGAACCATTTATTGGTTGGCGTGAGTGAAAGAACCAGTTCTGAAGCAGCAGTTAGGATAACCAATCTATTGTTTGAAAAGGGTGTTGTTGAAAAAGTAACTGTTGTAAAGATTCCCAAAAAGCGTGACTATATGCATATAGACACGGTGTTTACCCAAGTGAAAAGAGACGTATGGGTAATGTTGGGGAATTTCTCAAGAAAAGCTGTGAAGCATGAAGACGAAAATGTGATTGAACGCATTCTAGAAATCAAAAAGGAAGAGAAAATCAAGATCTTGCAATTCCACAAAAAGTCTCCTGAGAATCCCATTAGTTTTGAAAGCTTAGAAGATTTATTGGTAGATATAAGTAAGACCGATTTGCACTGTGAAGACGAAGTGCGGTTTATCTTTTCAGGTAATAATGAATTCCCTTATAATGCCAGAGAACAATGGACAGATTCCTGCAATTTATTGGCACTAAAAGAAGGTGTTGTATTGGGCTATGATAGAAATGATAAAACTACAGAAGCATTTAAAGCGGCAGGTTTTACCATTATTCATGCTAAGGAATTAATTGAAGCATTAGAAGCTGGAACTTTAAAAGTAGAAGAAATGCATGACACATTGATTCTGATGCCTTCTGCCGAATTATCTAGGGCAAGGGGTGGATTTCATTGTATGAGTATGCCCATTTTAAGAACTCCCATTCAATAAAAATGATTTTATGCAAAACACTGCCTATATCATGATGATTAGACCCGCAAAGTTTGGCTTTAATGCAGAAACAGCGGTGAACAATAGTTTTCAACAATCCAGTTCAGATGCACAGGTTGCTGAAAAAGCATTGGCTGAATTTGACCAATTTGTAGCTTTATTAAAAGCCCATAAGATTGATGTTACCGTGGTGCAGGATAGCCCTTTTCCCTATACCCCTGATAGCATTTTTCCCAATAACTGGATCTCATTTCATTCAGATGGAACCATTGTCCTTTACCCCATGTTTGCACTCAATCGCAGACAAGAACGTAAGCCGGCGGTATTAGAAAAATTAGCAGAAAAATTTTTGATTCAACAAACCATTGACTTTACTGAGCAGGAAGAAAGGGGCTTATTTTTAGAAGGTACTGGTTCCATGGTCTTAGATAGAAAACATCATTTGGCCTATGCCTGTTTGAGTGATAGAACCCATGAAAATCTATTGGAACAATTTTGTACTGAAATGGGTTATCAGTCTGTAGCTTTTTCTGCTCTAGACATGCAAGGTGCCCCTATTTATCATACCAATGTGATGATGTGTGTGGCAGACCGCTATGTGGTGATTTGTCTTGACTCAATAGCAACGGATTTGGAAAGAGAAATGTTGATAGCACAAATTACATCTACTGGCAAATCTATTATTACTATTAGTTTAGAGCAGATGAATCATTTTGCTGGGAATATGTTGCAAGTTAAAAATGAGGAAGATGAAAAATTCTTGATCATGTCTACCCAAGCATATCAAAGTCTTCATGAAGACCAGGTATTCCAATTAGAGGCTTTTAATCAAATCCTGCATTCACCCATCAATACTATTGAAACAAATGGAGGTGGAAGTGCCAGGTGTATGATGGCTGAGGTTTTTCTACCTTTAATCAAAGACATTTAGATAGAAATAACTTTTCTAGTTAATAATACTTGAACCTCACGCTTTCTTAGCTTATTAGATTTTTCTAAAAGTTGATTGGCTTTGGTAATTTCCTTCAATACTTCTATTTGGTTGGAATAGGCTTTTTGTTGGGCAACCAGGTTCTGTTGAATGGTTTCTATATCATGCCAATGACCTATGGCTTCTTGTAATTTTTGGAAATAGGCTTGTTCAAGATTCCAATCTTTCTCGTTTACCCAATTACATGCATATTGCCATTGCTTAATGCGTTTTCTCAGGTCATGCCATTGACTTGCATTGCAATCTTTTAATATTATTTTATTGATTTGCGCAAAAAGGTCAATGGCATATTGCTCAGAGAGAATACTATTAGTAGATTTTATAAAATCACTTAGTTGATCTACTACTTCCTTTAATTCTAATTTGAACAAATGGGTTTGTTGTTGAAAATGCTGTATCATTTCAACCATCCTATGTTCGGGAAAGCATTGATTTTTCAATTCATTCATGTCACTTTTATCTAACCATTGCAACAAAATCTGATACTCTCGAATATCACCAGCCTGCTGAAAAATATTGGACAATAATCTTGCAGATTTCTTCAGTTTCTGTTTAGAATAAACTTTTGACAAAAACTTGAGAATGGCACGCATTTTTTTTAATTCAACCCTAAAATCATGCAAATCAGTTTCTGACATAGAACTGTCAAAATCATGCAAATGGTTGAACACTTGTTTTACCCTTTGCTTAAAATAGGTATGTAACAAGGAATGGGACATGAATGATTACAAATTTCAACCATGAAATTCATACAAATTTAATCAAAAGGGCTAAGTCTATATGAAACTATTGTTAATTTATAAACCAAAACTCAACCTAACACCGGTTTCAAAATCAACTGGATCATATCCTAATTCTTGAACCGCTTTGTCTATTTTCAAACCAGAGAATTTGGCCCTTTGTACTATTTCTGGAAAACTATCGGCTGTAACCGCGGTGATTAAATTGGCATCTAGGTTTTTCACCCTGGCCACCGTTAGGGCCATTTCATATGGTGAGATCCTGTCTTTTCCCGCCAAATGATACTCAGTATTCATAGGTCCTGAAAATACCAGTTCAATCCCCTTACAGAGGTCTTGTACATAACTGGGCGTTCTCAATTGATCAGATACCACTTTAATTGGTTTTCCAACTTCTAGGTTTTGAGCTACCCATTGGATAAAGCTAGGTCGCATGCCTTCCCAGTATTTGCCATAGATAAATACAGGTCTAATAATATGATAATTCAATCCAGAAGCACGCAGCTTGTCTTCCGCCATTAATTTACTTTCTCCATAAAAATTTAATGGATGGGGAATGGCAGTTTCTGCATGAGGGCCATTTTCACCAAAAATAAAATCGGTAGAAACATAGAGCATTCTTGCCCCTATTGATTTGGCCCCCGAAATAAGGTATTCTGTTGCAGTAACATTGTGCAACAAACAAGCCGCTTGGTCTAGATGACATTCATCTGGTTTACTCATAGCGGCTGAATGAATGACTAAATCAGGTTTATAGGCTTCCAAAGTTTGGAAAACTGCTTCTTTTTGGGTTAAATCAACCGACTGATACAAAAACTTACCCACCGGAATCCTTTGCACCCCTCTGGATAATGCCACTACTTCATGTCCTTTTTCAACCAAAAACTGGGTTAAGTGCTGCCCCAAAAAGCCGTTTGAACCGGTTACCAAGATTTTCATATTACTAAAATACTCATTTGAACCAAGAGATAGGCATTTGAGAATTAGCTTTT
>CAIZMD010000508.1 GCA_903933995.1 uncultured Bacteroidota bacterium | reverse complement strand
GGCATAAGCTTGCAAAGAAGCAATGGAACAAATATTAAACACATGACCTTGTTTGGCTTCCATCATGGCAGGCAAAATGGCGCGGGTCAAGTGATAGGCACTATACAGATTTACATGCATCATTTGTTCTAACAAACCCTCTGCTTCGTTATACACTGAACCAGGTTGAAACTGACCCGCATTATTGACCAAGATATCTGGCTTGCCATATTGCAAACACCAGGCAGCAAAAGCATCCAGTTCTTCCCTTATTGCAAGATCCGCAGCTTTGGCCTTGATTACTGCGTTGGGATATTGCTCCATCACTGTCCCTACTAGTGCATACAAATCCACTTCACTCCTACTACAAACCAATAATTGGTGCCCTTCTTTGGCAAATGCTTCCACAATGGCTTTTCCAATTCCTTTTGATGCTCCTGTAACTATAATATTCATGATTCAAATTTCAATCTGCTAAGTTCGAACATTTTATTGAACCAATTGGTTCATAGAAAAGCTAGTTTTAGTTTTAGTCCGTATTTTGCGGCATGCAATACCGTCACTTGTTTTTTGACTTAGACCATACTTTGTGGGATTTTGAAACCAATGCCAAGGAAACCTTAGCAGATATTTTTCATACCAATCAATTAGCAGCGCGTGGCGTGAGTGATTTTGAAGTCTTTTTTAAACACTATAGCTATCACAATGAAAGATTATGGGATAGGTATACCAAGGGCTTTATCAAACAGGAAGAACTGCGTTGGAAAAGAATGTGGCTTTCTTTGTTAGAATTTAAGATTGCAGACGAACCCCTGTCTAGAACATTGGCTGTGCAGTTTTTAGAAGGCTTGCCCAATAAAAAAAGACTCTTCCCCTATACCATTGAAATTTTAGACTACCTAAAAGCCAAGGGTTATCAGATGCATTTGGTGACCAATGGATTTGAAAATGTACAACGCAATAAGATCAGAGAAAGTGGTATGTCTGGCTATTTTCAACAAGTGATTACTTCTGAAGCCAGCAATAGTCTCAAACCCAATAAAGAGATTTTTGATTACGCATTATCAAAAGCTGGCGCTAAAGTAGCAGAAAGCATCATGATTGGAGACAACCAAGACGCAGATATCAAGGGTGGCATGAACGCAGGTTTGGATACTATTTTTGTAAACCATTTAAAAGTAGTGCCCAAGATCAAAGCCACATATACCATTGAACATTTACAAGAATTAGAAAACATCTTATAATAACAAAAGCCTCCCAAAAGGAGGCTTTTAAATGTTATGAACAACTACTATGCTTTTGGCTTAGAAGTTGTTTTTACAGTTGCTGTTTTTGATTCTTTACTGCAGCATTCTTTAGCTTTTCCTTTAGCGTCTTTCTTGCATTCTTTGCCTTCACATTTTTTTCCTTTCTCGCAGAAATTAGCATTTGCAACACCTGCAAACAGGAAAGCGGCAGTAGCCAGAACAATTACTTTTTTCATATGTCTTTGTTTTATGATTGTGAATATACGTAAATCAATTTCAAATACTGTTACCAGGATGCTAAAACAGTCACCCCTCCTTTTACCACTTGATTCAGCTCCACGTTAATTTTAGCATTCAAAGGCAAAAGCAGGTCTACACGGCTTCCAAACTTAATAAACCCGTACTCTTCGGTTTGTTTTACCTGTTGGCCAACCTTGGTATAGTTACAAATCCGCTTTGCCAAAGCACCCGCAATTTGTTTGTACAAAATTTCTCCGTGTGGATTTTTTACTACCACACTCCAACGCTCATTCTCTGTAGAAGATTTGGGATGCCAAGCAACCAAGTATTTACCCTTATGGTATTGGTTATAAACCACTTCTCCATCTACAGGGTTACGATTTACGTGTACATTAGCGGGACTCATAAATACGCTCAATTGAATCCTACGGTCTTTAAAATATTCTACATCGGTTACTTCTTCAATCACCACCACTTTACCATCGGCAGGGCAGATGATTTGGTTAGGGTTAATGGTATGAACCCTATTAGGCATCCTGAAAAAAGACACCAAGAACAGGAATACAGCCAGTGTTAGAAAAAAGATCAAAATGGCCACCCAGGGTAGGCTAGCACTTAAAAAAGTAAAAGATGCAAGGTTAATGCCACCAAAAACCAATGCGGCAATGCCAATGGTCTGATATCCTTCTCTGTGTATGGTCATGTTTCAAATATTGAGGGGCAAATGTAATTGATTTATAAAAACAGGTCTGCAAAGATCCAAACATAGGGGGTTGCCAATAATAGAGAATCAAATCGGTCAAGAAAACCGCCATGTCCTGGCATCATTTGGCCACTGTCTTTAACACCCGCCATTCGCTTGATCTTACTCTCTAATAAATCGCCCAGCGTACCAATCACGGATGCTAAAAAAGAAATAAAAATCAAAGGTCTAAAAGGCAGGTCAAATAGGCCATGCCCCCCATAACTCACCACCAACACGGCCAAGACTACACCGCCAATAGTGCCTTCCCAAGTTTTCTTTGGAGAAACACTAGACAAAGGCGTTCTGCCAAACAAAGAACCCGTGAGATAGGCCATGGTATCGTTGATCCAGATGGAAGCAATAAGAATCACTGGTAATACCCATCCCAGATCGGCCTGAAAACCAGCGGTGACTCTGCCACGTAGTTTAATCATTAAAGCCCAAGCCAATGAGATGTATAAGAAACCCGCCACTAAGCTTAAAACACTGTCAAGGCTTAGTTTTTTAAAGGAGATCAATCCTGCTAAAAGGGTTAATGCTCCAATCACCAATATCAGGTACCATCCCAAATCGTGCAAGTTCCAATTAGCCCATAATGAATAAAACAAAGGACTACTCATCCAAAACATAAAAGCTACTCCTAAAGCCATGACCAAATAACGTAGGTAGGCAGGTACTTGCTGAAATTTGGGATCAATTTTGTCCATCAATTTGTAAAACTCCCACCAGCAACCAGTATGAATGACCAAGAAGAGCGCTAAAAAACTCCATTGATTCCACAGTAATCCAGCCAACATAATGGCTACAAAGAATACAGCACTCAGTGCCCTTGTTTTAAATGTTGCAATATTGAAAGCCATAATTGAATATCTAATGATTAGAAATGGGCAGTTAGTTTAAAATGGTTTTGTTGATAATCTGCTTGGCTGTTTCATTGAGCAGGTCTGGAACATAGATTTCTATATCCCCAAAATTCACATAACTACTGTCTTGTTTGTTTAATACCTGAACGGGTATTTCATTTTCTTCCAACAAACCTTGAATAATACTGGCTTCTGCGTAATTGCGTGTGCTAAAAATTTTCTTCCACTGTTGCATGGGTTGCTGGTTGGTTGTTGGATACCAAAGATAGGGCAAGTGTAGATTCCTTGCGGAACATTTGCATCAATACCAATACCGCACTAATGGCAAATACACCCAACCAAAGGGGCATATTTTCGTCCATGGTTTTTTCTAGGCTCTTACCCTTTAGTCCAGCAAAATAGAGCTGGGTTACAATCAGGCCATTGTAAATAAAGTGCATGGCAATATTCATCCAAATATTACGGCTATAGTAAAATACAAAACCCAAAATCATGCCCAAGGCTGTTCTAGGAAGGAACCCAAAAAAGGAGAAATGGATGGCGCTAAATAGGATACTAGTAATTAAAATCCCCAAGAAAGGGCTCTTGGTCCATCCAATTAAAATCTGTTGGAATCCTCCACGGAATAAGATTTCTTC
>CAIZMD010000507.1 GCA_903933995.1 uncultured Bacteroidota bacterium | reverse complement strand
TTCGTCGTCAAGCATCCAATGTTTTTTTCAATGAAGGAACGGTTCGTCAAATACAACAACTACCCAATGGAGACCTATCTTTTTTGGGCTTCGCCGATACTAATTACTTGATGATTCCTCCTATTACAACCAAGGCTGTTAATATGATTACCTCTTCCACAGGGGTTGTCAAAAATATCATTGGTTACCAAACCAGTGAGAAAGGTAGTTTTATGGTAGACGCCAAAACAGATCTTTTGGGTAATAGACATCTATTAATACAAGATGGCAGCCAAGCCATTATAGCCAGTATCAATGACCAAGGAAGCGTTCTACAACAAAAAGCATTTTTAACCAATTCAGGAGCTCAATCAGCTAGTTCAATGACCATTGGGAATGATGGTTATTATATCTTCTTAAACAACCCAATCAGTCAACAAAATAGCAACTTATACAAAACAGATACCGCTGGTAATTTGTCATGCATGTCTACCACAACCAGTCTCAACAGCTTTGATGCAAGTAGTTTTTTGCTGGCTGATGATCCAGCCATGACCCATACCAATGAATTGAATCCAACTAATAGTTTCTCCTCAATAACCGCATCTAGTAAAGACTATCCATTAACCATTACTACTACTTGCACCAATGCTTGCTGCAAAGACGTGATTGATACGGTAAATATTATTAAAGTCTCAATTTGCGAAACGGACAATTACAAATTACCAGATCAAGTTCCAGTAAGAATTTCAGGAACCTATTATGTTAGTTTTAAAACAGCATTGGGTTGTGACAGTATTAAAATTTATCAAGTAACTGTGTTCAAAGACCCTTCCCTGATTAAACTAGGAGCAGATACTTGTTTAGAAGGCAGAGATAGTATTGTACTATATACAGCACCTGGATTTGACCAATACCTCTGGAATAATATACCCAGCAATAATTTTTACTACGCTGCAAAACAGGCTGGAACTTATACGGTTAAAGTGAGCAATCTCTGTGGCAGTAAAACTGCTACAGTCAATGTAAATGCTTTATGCGATCCTGAATTGTATATTCCAACAGCATTTACACCAAACGCAGATAGGATCAATGACCTGTTTAGGATTCCACCAAGTAGCGGATACCAACTAACCAGCATGCAGGTATTTAACCGATGGGGGCAATTGATTTTTGACGGAAAAGAAAATAGCCCTGGTTGGGATGGGAATTTTAAAAGAAATCCACAACCAGCTGGCTTATACCCCTATAGAATGGAGATCATGGCTATTAGATCAGGAAAGAAAATGATTAAGACCGGAACCATTCAATTAATTCGATAATTATTTTTTGATGGGCGTTTTAAACCTAATTAGCTGTGCACTATCATTGTTCTTTGCTAGCACCCAAGCATTTTGTTCCTGAAATTTAATATGCGCTAGTTTTCTAACCTGTCCCTTAACCACCAATCCATTTAATGGCGATGGTTCTAAGATTCCTTTTCCTTTATTGATCAAAAGGGTTCCAAAGTCAGCATCATATCTACCCATTTGAATATTGTTGTCATAATAATTTCCCACCAACAAAATATCATTCAAGTTGTCTCCATTGGCATCAATTACAACGGCAGATTTAATGGAACTTAACTGCGCTTCATTGGGTAAGGGTATGGCAGTATAATTCAATTTTCCATTGTTTAGAAAAAGGGTATTAGAAAACCAGTCAGCACTGTATTGAATGGCTTTGTCCAATTTATCAGCACTGAAAATATCTTTCAAGGTAGCTTTTGCAAAATCTTCTGCGTACAGGAATTTCTTTTTAATTAGGGGCATTTGCTTTTCTAGTTCTGCTTTGTTGGCAAAGGGTAATTCTTTGTCACCCAAGAAATAAGTAAGTACCTGTTCTTGCTTACCATTGTCATCAAAGTCCTGGTAATACATTCTTACTGGTTTATCCTGGCTAGCTTTTAACCTACTATTCAAACCTAGGTTACCTGCAATCAAATCCATGTCTCCATCATTGTCTATATCAACTGGCAACAAACAATTCCACCAACCCTTTTTATCTGATAATATTTGTTGGGTAAATAGCCCTTGATTGTTGATCCAAGCTGTAATGGCTCCCCACTCGCTACAAATAAGCAAGTCTTCGTCCTTGTCATTGTCAATATCAAACCACAAAGCTTGTGTAACCATGCCCACTTTTGAGAGGCCTTTTGCCTTTGCTTCTGTTACGTCTTTAAAATGTCCCTTTCCATCTCCTAATAACAAATAAGAATTGGGTATGCTACCATAAGCAAATGGAACAGCCCTTCCCCCAATAAATAAATCAGCAAAACCATCTCCATTAAAATCATGCGAAGCAATTGCTCCTTGAGTTATATAAATATTGCTAAAAGCATCGGCTTGTTTGGTAAACCCAGCTTTCCCATTTCCTATATAAACCCTTGGCAATAGAAATGCCTCTTGACCATAATACTCGTTACCTCCACTAGCTACTACTAGGTCTTGGTTACCATCATTATTTACATCTATCCATACTGCATCAACGTCTTCATACAAGCTATCTTGATCAAATGCGGACACAGATTGTTTACTAAACTTACCTCCAACTTGTTGCAGCATCAATGCGGGTTTAAATCCCTTAGCTGCCCCCAAATAAATATCTTCTAAACCATCGTTGTTTACATCGCCAACGGCTAAAGCTGGCCCCTCAGTAGACAACATATGTGGAATCAGTGGCTCGCGATTAAATTCATTAAATACATTTTCATTGTGTCTATATGCCAAACCTACACTGGCACTTATGTCTTCCATGGGTTTATTGGAATTCACTTGAAAACCAAGAATGGATTGGTAATTAAATGGCTTGAGTCCTTTTTGATACTTGTATTGATATTGTCCATCCTTGGCATTGAATTGAATGTTTTGGCAACTATTATCCGGCCATACCAAGAAGGCAGAGTCTACCAGAACATTTTCCAAGCCAATATGCATAGGGATTTCCATGCTAGACAAGAAGCCTCTTACAGGGCTTTTCTCATAGGTTCTAATAGCCCCTTTTGAAAACAGCACCAACTTGGCACCAATGGCGTTTTTATTATGCTCAGGGCCTTCTAAATTGATAGAAGCAAATGATTTTTTTACTTTGTCATTACTTGTATTGGCATAGAGTAAAACAGGATCATCAATATTATTAACCAAGATATCTAAGTCTCCATCATTGTCAAAGTCTGCATACACAGAACCATTGGAATAAGTGGGCAGGTTTCCTTTTACTTGGGCTTCCAAATCATCAAAAACCAAGTTCCCTTTATTGCTATAGAATTTATTGGGGAGTTTGATCTGCGGAAATTTATTGATCAATTCCATGTCAGCTTTTTCCAGATTATTCCACTTGATCTTATTTTGAATCTGATCGTTAGAAATATAATTGATATAGTCAATATCATTCATTCTCTTAGGAATACCGTTAGAAATAAACAGATCTTTTAATCCATCATTGTCAAAGTCCATCCAGAGCGGAGCCCAACTCCAATCCGTGGCTGCAATACCAGCATACAAACCCGTTTCACTAAAATGTCCATTCCTTCTATTCACTTGCAAATTATTCCTAGTATACTGGTAGTTATACCCGTACCCAATTTTCAGGTTGAAAATATCATAAGTATCTTCTCCTTCTGAACGTTTTAAAATATAAGGATCAGCAGGAAGCATATCCATGGATACAATTTCAGGGAACCCATCATTATTGATATCCGCCACGTCTACACCCATGCTGTACTGGCTCGTATGCATAGTACGCTGGGTAATTTCTTCTTTGAATGTGCCGTTCTTCTGGTTAATATAGAGATAGTCATTTTCGTGAAAATCATTTCCTATATACAAATCCGGATAGCCGTCTAAATTAATATCGGCTACTACCACACCCAACCCATAACTAATGGCTGTGCTATTAATACCTGTTGATTTAGTGATATCGGAAAAATGGCCATTGTCATTTCTATAGATTCTATCTCCAGAAACATCACTAAAGGTTCCCATATAATTGGCCCTTGGTGCAAATGTGCCATTTTGATGTACTGAATGGTTCAGCAAAAACATGTCCAAATCTCCGTCTTGGTCCATGTCAAAAAAAGCAGCTTGGGTACTAAACCCTGAAAAGTCTAGCCCATACTGTTTTGACTGATCTTCAAAATGCGGAACACCAGCTTTATCAATACTGGTGCAAATGAGTAAAAGATTATGCCCTTTTAATGTTTCATATTTTCCAACCCTGCAAACATAAATATCTAATAAGCCATCATGGTTAATATCAACCACAGAAACACCTGTAGACCATGATCCGTCTTGAACAATACCAGACTCCTTGGTAATATCCTTAAAACGCATACTGCCTTGGTTCAAGTATAATTTGTTGTCTCCTTGATTGGCTGCAAAAAAAACGTCTATTAATCCATCTTTATTAAAGTCTGCAGCACCTACACCGGCGCCATTGTAGAAATACATGTATTTAAACATGTTGAATGCTCCAGTAGGTTTTAACTGGTTCACAAAATCAATACCTGTTTTGGATTGCTCTAATACTTCAAAAGCCGGTGGAAGGTTGGAAGATTGTTTACAGCCAGTAGTATAGAACAAGACTACCATTAACAGCACTGTAAAAATCTGCTGCTTTTTGTATGGTCCAAAATGTAAAACCCTATTAATCATTTGATGCAGGTTATTGTTTGATAGCTTTTTGAATGGAATATAAAACCGGTGTTTCATTATTTTGCAAAATCAACAAACAGTCTTTGTTCTTGGTATGCAGTTTCTGAATATCTCTAATCTCTCCGCGCAATTCTAATCCAGAGATATTGGCGGTTTGTGGTTGCCAATTGCCCTTTCCATCTCCTAATAATACCTGACCAAAACTGGCATCCAGTCTACCCATCATGGGTGGGAATCCAAAATCATTCCCTCCCATCACCAGATCCGTAAATCCATCTGCATTTACGTCTAGACAACTAATGGCATTGATACAAGATAACTGCAAGTAGGTGGGCATCTTTTGAATCTGAAACTGTCCATTACCCTGATTAAATGCTACAAAAGAAGCTGGCTCTGTAAACTCTTTAACCAAGGTTTTCTTGATTACCTCGTCTGAAAACAATTCTTGCACGGGCTTTTTTGCAAAGACTTCGTGTCTAAGGTTTTGTTTTTTTAACAATGGTATTTGTTCTTCTAAATCACGTTTTAAGAATACCGGAAGGTCTTTACCATCAATGGACCTTGTCAAAATTTTATCCGTAATACCATTTTGGTCAAAGTCTGTAATCCAGATTTTAACGGGTTTTTCTTTGCTAGGATGTAAGTAAAAATTCTCACCCAAATTTCCAAGGACCAAGTCTTCTTTTCCATCTGCATTTAAATCGGCCACTGCCACAGACTGCCACCAACCATGCATATTTGAAAGATTGGTTTTGATTTCTTTAAAATGATCTTTTTCAAAGGAATATATTTTAGGACTCATCCACTCACCAACAATCACTAATTCTTTGGAAGCATCCCCTGCAATATTGGCCCATACGGCGCCAGTGACCATTCCAATGCCAGATATCTCTGGATTCTTATCCTTGGCCATATCTTTAAAATGTCCCTTGCCATCATTGACATATAAATAGCTCTGTGGGGTTATGCCATAATTACCTGGAAAACTTCTTGCCCCCACAAATAGGTCTTCGTCTCCATCATGGTCAAAATCATACGCACTGGCAACAGCAATATTCATCTCATTATTCCCAAATGCATTTACATCAATGCTAAAATTTCCCTTACCGTCATTGACATATAATCGGTGTTGAAAAATGCGATTGCCTATTTGAATATTATTTCCTCCTGCGCCTACAAACAAATCTTTATCTCCGTCTTTATCTGCATCAAAAAACAAAACGGCTATGTCTTCAAAATCGGCATATTGATCAAAAACAGGAATACGTTTTTTGACAAATGATCCATTTGCATTTTGCAGGTATAATTGACCGGTGTGTTTGGGAGAGCCAGCAATATAGATGTCTTCTAATCCGTCTGCATTTACATCGGCCACTGCCGCCTTTGGCCCTTCTTTGGAAAGAATTCTAGGGATATTGCGTTCATTGTAAAAATCTATTAAATCATCTTCTTGATGTTTTTCAAAAGCACTTGGAATAGCAGTAAGTAATTGTGTCTTTATAGCCTTTGGCGATTCTTTAATGGTAGCACCATTCAAAGGTTGTTCCAATGTCAACACCTGATTAATCTTGGGTTTTACCTGCGTGCTAACTATTCTGTTTGGCCAGATGACTTGTATAGAATCAATGCTGGCAGATTTGCCAAGACCGATGATGGTTTTATAATCAATGGAAGATTGAAATCCCCTACTTGGAATAATTTCTCTGCTCATGATTTGATCACCCACAAATACTTTGATCTGACTTCCAATTGCAAAACTATTTGCCCCGGTTCCTTTTAAAGAGATGGCTATATAATTGTTTTGATTGATTTCCCTACTCTTATTCTTATATACAAATGCTTTCTGATTCACGTTGCTGATGACCATGTCTAAATCACCATCATTATCCAAATCTCCATAAGCAGCTCCATTGGAGAAACTTTGTTGGGTAAAGCCCCAATCCACACCCTTGTCTGAGAATTTTAATCCCCCTTCATTTTTGTAGGCTTTGTTCAATAAAGGTTGTTTGGGCATTTTTTTGATTACGGCATCCACTTCATCTTTCTTGCCCGTCATCACCATTTTCTGTACAATATCATTGGCAAAAAAGTCTATAAAGTCTTGATTGGTTAGGTCATTGTTGATACCGTTACAGATATACAAATCATTCAGCCCATCATTATCAGCGTCAAATAACAATCCTCCCCAACTCCAATCAGAAGCGGCCACACCACCATAATAGCAGGCGTCTAAGAACTTTCCATTCTTGTTATTGATTTGTAAAGTGTTTTGTTGAAACTGCTGATAAAAGCCTGATTGTACTTTTAAGCGATACACATCTATATTGTCAAAAGAAGAAGTAGTCTTGAGCCTATAGTCATCATCAGCCAACATATCTGTTGTAAAAATATCTGGGTAACCATCATTATTTACATCACCCATATCAGCACCCATGGATGCCAAACTGGTATGTTGTACCCAGTTTTCTAATTCGTCTTTAAAGGTTCCGTTTTTCTGATTAATATAGAGATAATCTCTTTCAAAAAAATCATTAGATACATATACATCTGGATAATGGTCTCCATTCACGTCACCAATAGTAACGCCTAATCCAAAACTGATCAGGCTTCCATGTATTCCTGTGCTATGTGTTACGTCTACAAATTTGTCTCCATCATTTCTAAGCAAATGATCACCACCCCCTTTTAGAAAGTCCTTGATAGGCCATTGTTCTGCGGGTAGTTCCCGCTTATTGGCATAGTTGAGGGTGTTCACAGGAATGGGGCTATTGTTTACTAAAAAGCAGTCTAAGTCACCATCCAGGTCGTAGTCAAAAAATGAAACCTGGGTGCTGAATCCGTTATCGGCAAGCCCATAGGCTTTAGCGCTTTCTGTAAATGTGAGGTTCTTATTGTTGATGAATAATTGATTCTCCTTGCTCACGCCATCATTGATATGGCCTGAATTACAGACAAAAATATCCAACCATCCATCATGGTTAATGTCTACCATAACCACACCCGTACTCCATTGTGGCTTGGCAACAAAACCAGCTTTCTCAGAAATATCATCAAACTTAAAATCTCCCTTATTCAAATACAATTTGTTAGCAGATTGGTTGGAGGTGAAAAAAACATCTGCTAATCCATCATTATTAATATCGCCAATGGCTGCACCACCGCCATTATAAAAATTACGAAAAGTAAATATGTTGAAGTCTTTGCTGTCTTGAATCTTGTTTTCAAAATCAATGCCCGTATTGTCCATTAATTGAAACAAAGCAGTACTAGAATTCTTTGAAGTATTGGTACAAGAAAGTTGGAAGACCAATAGAATCAAAGTAAATAATGGCGTGTATCTAATATTTGAGGTCATGGCTAAATAACAAAAAGGTCATTAAAATTAATGACCTTTTTGTTGGTATGGTTGATTAAATAAAATTAATAACCGGGATTCTGTGTCAAATTCGGGTTAACAGCTAAAGCGCCATTAGGAATTGGATACAATAAGTATTTGGCATCTGTTACAGGCTTTAGAGCGTTGGCAGCCAAGAAAGTTCCAAAACGGATCTGATCTTGTCTTCTCCAACCATCCCAATGGAATTCTCTTTGTCTTTCGTTCAAAATAGTAATTACACCACCAGCATCAGGAGAATTTTGATCAGCATTCTTTAAAGTAACTGAAGTTGCTGCAGTAGCTCCACGCTTAGCACGTAAAGAGTTTACCAAAGACAAAGCAGTATTACCACCTTGTGCAGTACCGCCACGTAAAATGGCTTCAGCTTCCATTAGAACTACGTCTGCATAACGGAAGAATACATAGTCATTATCAGGTTGGCCATCGTTGCCATCTTTGTTATCTACTACATATCTCCAGTAACGGATACCTGTAACTTCTAAGTTGTTGCCGCTTTCTTGTAAAGCAACTGCTCTTGTGAAAGCCAAAGGAGCACCTTTTCTATCTTTTAATGCAGCACCTGTTTTCAGGTCATACTGTTGTCCAATTAAGAAACCAGTAGTATTTACTTTAGCAGGATTTGGCAAAACGCCAGCTGGATCTGGATAGTTAACACCCAAACGAGTATCAGTTGCTTCAAATTTGTCATAAACAGCAGCCAAAGTGGTAAATCCATTCCAACCAGATTTGTTCATGTTGTAGTGGTTGGTTTTGTACCAAGCAGCACGCACGTTACCACCTCTTGAACCACCAATGTTTTGGTTGGTGAAGATGTTTTCTTTACCAATCACATCATTGCTAGGTGCATAGTTGTCCCATACGTTAGCAGAGATAGTGTATTTGGTAGAAAGGCTACGAGCAATAGTGATGGCTGCATTCATATCAGCTGCATCAAATGTAGGAGCAGCACGGTTACCGTAAGCACCTTTATTCAAGTACATTTTCATCAACAATACATCAGCAGCATCTTTGTTGGCTTTGTAAGCAGGACCACCAGCAGATGGGCCGTTTGGCAAAGCAGCTTTAATTGCATTCAACTCAGAGATAATAAATGTAGCAGCTTCAGCACCTTTCAACACTTTAGGAGCATTCAACAGGTTTTCACCAGCTTCTCTGAAAGGAACTTGACCATACAAATCCAACACAGTGTACATAGCAAAAGCACGAATAAATCTCGCTTCAGCAGCTTGAGATGCACTTGGGCTAAAGTTTAGTACGTTGGTTGTATTAAATACCACTCCCAACAAGTTGTTGAATACACCGCCTACTTGAGCGTGGTCTGCATTCCATGTATGTGCGTGGATTACTCTCCAAACACCATTATCATCCCAGTCACCACCCCTGGTTGGAACCAGTGATTCGTCAGAGCTATTCTCTTGCAAAGAAGTAGCAACGTCCTGTGATTGGAAACCTTGCAAACCATCGTAGCAAGCTTGTAAGAGCACAGAAACGTCTGTACTTTTTAAAAGGATTGATTGTGCTTGATCAGCTGTTAGAGAGGAGTTTAGTTTTTCTTCCAGTTTAGTACAGGAAACAAAACCCACACCAACAGTCAGCATCAGGGCAATCGCAGACTTTTGTATATGTTTCATAATGTGATTTTTTATTATTACGTTATACGTGATTTTTTGTTCGTTGGTTGTCCTTTAAATTTTATAAATTAAAGTTGAATCCAATGTTAAATCCTTTTACAGCAGGATAAGGAATGTACTCAATACCCAAAGAAGGTACTCCACCAATATTCTTATCTGTGTTAACTTCAGGATCAAAGCCACTGTACTTAGTGATAATGAAGAGGTTAGTTGCTGTAAAGAATACGCGAACATTCTTCAAAGCTCCCAATGTACCTACATTATAAGAAGCAGACAGGTTAGCTAATTTTAGGTAATCACCTTTCTCTAAATAACGAGTAGAAGTAGTGATTGGGTTAGCCAAGCTTTCTTTAACACCACCACCTATCAAAGAAGATGCAATATTTCTAGAACCTAAGTTTCCAATTGGAATCAAGGCGTTCAAAGTATTGTTGTAGATATTGTGTCCTGCAGCACCATTAAAGTTGGCTACAAAAGACCATTTCTTGTAAGTCAGGTCAGTAGACAAACCAAATAACTGGCGTGGGTTAGGATCTCCAATATAATACAATGTGTTACCATTATCTCTGAAAGTGCTGTTTCCTGATTGATCAAGACCCATGAACTCTTTCATGTAGAAGGCATTCAAAGGTTGACCACTGGTTAAACGCTGAACTGATGCACCAGACAAACCTTGTCCGCTAATAGCACCAGTTAATACAGCTGGTCCATTATAGTTCTCCAATACGTTCTTTAAGAAAGCAATGTTAAACTGTGCGTTCCACTGAAGATCTTTCTTCTTGATAATTGCAGCACCCAATGATACTTCCAAACCATTGTTTTTTACATTACCTGGTAAGTTAACCCAGTATTTAGTAGCAGGAGCTGGTTGAATAGCGTCAAAGTTGAACAAGATATTAGTAGTATTTCTGTTAAAGTAGTCTACACTACCGTAAAGAACACCGCCAGCCAATTCAAAGTCAAGACCTAAGTCAAATTGCTTGGTACTTTCCCATTTCAAATCTGGGTTAGCAACGTTTGCAAGTGCAATTGACTGCTGACCAAATGTGTATTGAGATTGAGCAGAACCAGCAGGGAATGAAGAGTTACCAGTAACACCATAAGATGCACGTAGTTTCAAACTACTGAAAGTATTGTTTCCTTTCATGAAACCTTCGTTATGGATATTCCAAGCAAAAGCCGCTGATGGGAAGTAACCGTACTTGTTGTTTGCACCAAACTTACTAGAACCATCGGCTCTGAAAGTAGCGGTTAACAAATACTTGTCTTCATAGTTAAATCCAATACGTCCAAAATAAGACTGCAATTCAGAACTTGGATCATTCCAAGAATAGATAGAACGGCTAGCAGCACTTGAGTTCTGCATAATGCTAGTAAAAGATACATCACCTTGGTTGGTGAAATCCTGAGCAGACATACCAGAACCTTTGTAAGAGAACTTCTGATACTCATAACCCAACATAGCAGTCATGTTCAAAGCAGAAGTCAATTGTTTGTTGTAGTTCAAAGTGTGTTGTAACACTTGAGAATTTAATTCAGAGTTAGCATAGAAACCAAAGCCTCTTCCTTCTACACCAGGAATGGTAATATAAGGAGCTTCAGTAGCTTTACGTACACCTGTTTGAGTGTTCAAGCTAATATTGAATTTGTAGTCTAAGTTGTTGGTTAATTTATAACCAAGACCTACAGTAGCAAATATGTTAGTGATATCAGCAACATCATCATAACCAGCAGACATAGCCAAAGGATTTACAACAGACTCACCTGGTACAATATTAATGTCACCATTTGATTTGTATAAAGCCCTAGTTGGGTTCCACTGCAATGCCATACCCACCAAGTTACCCTGGAAGCCAGCATCGTTTGTAACTGGAACACCAATATCTGTGTTATGAGCAGCCAACAAATTGAAATCCAAAGAAAGCTTTTTGCTTTCCAAGAATTTGTATTGACCGTTCATGCCGATATTATATTTTTTCAAGTTTGATTTCAAGATGACACCATTCTGATCAGAATAGCCCAAAGAGAAACGGTATTTACCATTCTCATTTCCGCCACCAATACCTAGGTTATAGGTTTGAATATATCCTTTACGGAAAATAGCGTCTTGAGCGTCTACATCACTTCCATCATTACCAGCAGTTAAAGCATAAGAGCTTAAAGCAGCTTTGTATTCAGAAGCATTTAATACTTTGTATTTTTTACGAACAGTGTTTTGACCAATGTTGGTAGAGAAGTCAATTTTAGGAGCACCTACTGATCCTTTTTTGGTAGTAATCATGATTACACCATTGGCACCTCTTGAACCATAAATCGCGGTAGCAGAAGCGTCTTTTAACACGTCCATACTAGCAATGTCATTAGGATTGTAGAAATACAATGGGTTAGCATCTGGAGTCTGACCAAGACCAGAAGCGTTCAATCCTGGACGAGCATTTCTGCCATCTAAAGGAATACCATCAATTACAAACAATGGAGAGTTACCAGAACGTACAGAACTATTACCGCGAATACGGATAGTTGTTGGACTACCAGGTTGACCACTGTTGTTGATTACTTGTAAACCAGCTACTTTACCTTGAATCAATTGATCAGGAGTAGTGATAGGACCTTGGTTAAAGTCTTTTGCTTTTACAGAAGTAATGGCACCAGTCAAATCTTTCTTTCTGGCAGTACCATATCCAATAACAACTACTTCTCCAATATTATCGCTGGTAGCAGCCAGAGATACATCTACTGAAGTTTTGCCTTGGATCTCTACATTTTGAGAACCGAATCCAACAGAAGAAACCACTAAAGTGGTAGCTGAAGCGGGAATACTAATTTTGAAAGTTCCATCAGCACCTGTTTGGGAGCCGGTTTTAGAACCTTTCACAACTACTGAGGCGCCGGCCAACGGAGAGCCATCTTTGGCATCTGTGACTTTACCTGAGACAGTTTTGTTCTGAGCCTGCGAAAATAGCGACAATACGCAGGCGAATAAACCCACAAGCGTGAGTCTGGCAAGCATCTTTACATTCATAAATAGCAGTTTAATAATTAACAAGCGTGTATTTTGTACACATTTTTAAATCAAAAAAACAGATAATTAAACTTTTGCCAGAGGTTGGGCATTCAAGTTTCCATGGTCATAAGGAAGCGAGGGGCTTCTTCTATGGCATTAATTTAACAATCTATTAATTAGGACATGAAAATAGAGTTAGCGCTGCAACCCCACACCTTAAAAAAAGATTAAGAAAGAACGCAAACGTTTGCGATATGCTTTGCTGTTGAAATGTATTTGACCAAAATAGGGCAATAATAATTGTCGTTTTTACACTAATCCAATGTCCTGAAAGGAATCTGACAAACACAGCAATGTTCCTTTTTTTTCCTACTTTGTTGAAGATTAGATTGCTATTATGACAAATACTACACTAAAGAAAATCTCAGAGGTTTTGGGATTAAGTATTTCTACCATTTCCAGGGCGCTTAAGAATCACCCAGATATATCAGAAAAAACCAAACAAAAAGTCATAGAATTAGCTAAAGCTTTAGACTATGAACCCAATGCAAGTGCCATTCAATTAAGAACCAAACACAGTAAGATTTTTGGCTTAATGGTGCCAACCATTTCTAACTTTTTCTATGACTCATTTATAGCATCTGTTGAAGAAGAGAGCAGAAAACAAGGTTATTCTGTGATGATTCTACAGTCAAGTGATGATCCGGAAATTGAACGTGAAAACCTCAAATTGTGTAGACAAAATAGGGTATCAGGTATGTTTGCCTGCTTGGGTTCTAACGTTACAGACTTAAGTAGTTTTTTGAGGTTCAAGGAATTAGATACGCCCATCATCTTTTTTGATAAAGTTCCAGAAGAAGAAGGCCTGAATAAAGTAAGTATGGCAGATACGCGCGTGGGTGAAATA
>CAIZMD010000506.1 GCA_903933995.1 uncultured Bacteroidota bacterium | reverse complement strand
GTATTCAGGGGATAGTCATCTGGTATGTCTAACAAACTCAAGATGCCTTGTTCATACAAGTCAAAAGATTTGGCCCCAGCGCTATGGCCCCGTAGGTCAAATACCGAATCTTCAGGTAGATGCTGCCAGCAATGGTCTGTAAAATCACAGGCATAAGGGTCTGAGCAGTGTGGCCCGATGGCTTGTTCGGGTACTGTTTTTTGTTTCAGCACTTCTTTGAGTTGGGGAATCTTGGCGGCTATTTGGGGTTGAAGCTCCAGAATCTGATCCAATACAGACTCTATGGTAAAGAGTTGGGCTATGTCTAGATCTCTGTATCGCTCATATTCATTGTTAATATAGACAATGCTAAAGTCTACCAAGGGCAGTCCCGCCTGGGTAATCACATAGTACTGCAATGCCGCGTCTTGTAAGAAAGTATCTTTTACGCTGGTACTGCTTTTTACCTCAAACGCCTGCCATTTACCCCTTTTCTGAACCAAAATGTCTAGGGCCGCCAATACCTGGTCATGCTGAAATGCCGCTTCATAGATCACTTTATGCCCTGCTTGTACATAGTTAAAAGTGTCTACCACCGATTGCTGATAGGAATAAGTATCTACCGGGCGGGCGTCTACACCTCCGGGAAACAATTGCTCCGCCAGTTTACCTACACTGGTTCCTTGGTCAAAAATGGCTTGTTGGCTGTTTGATACTGCTGCACGCAAGTCCGGCTGGTGTTTATACATCCAGAGCGCCTTAGGGCATTGACAGCCCTTCATAAACGTAGACTTTGACAGAATGTGCCTTGGGGGTGCTAACATACACTTCAAGGGGGGGATTACAAATTACTGAATTATTTACTGTTTTGCGAATGAGATTTGTCATTTTCTATAATGAATTCTCAAACCTTATTTGACAAGAACCCAATTGCTGGTCTATTGGCCTTCTGGTATTGATAATCAATCTGTTCTTTATTAAAGATCTCTGCCAGTGTCATGGGTTGATGCACCATGGCCGGCTTGATTCCTCTTTTCTCCAAAAGGGCTACGGACCGGTTAATGCTCAGTGGTTTAAACTCATACATACCCAATAGTCTACCCTTTCTCAACAGGGCTTTGTCAATATTATTCAGGTCTGTATTAAATGTGGCAATGATTTGAATGCCCAGGGTTTCTCCAAGAAGGCCATCGGTCAGGTTGAGGAGCATAGAGACACTGCTATTCTTGTTTAAATCCCTTGAGACCAAGAGTTCCTCTGCGTCTTCTATGACAAATACGGTGTTCCTGTTTGACAAAAGGAATTTGGTTATAGCCGGACTATCAAAAATACCGGCCAATCCTGGCGGGATAAAAATCACTTCTTTATTAATTGACCTAATTAGGTACCTGATATAGGTTGATTTACCTGTTCCGGGTAAACCATAGAAAAGATAGAGACCACTTTTCTCCTGCTTTTTCAGGTTCTTCAAATTCCTTGCATGAAACTCGGCCAGATCTTCATTGTAATGGAGGTTCAGGTCTAAAACCGGCTTTTTAATTTTAATAGAATAGGTATCTAAACCATCTGGCCCATGGGCTACCATCTTGATGCTCTGATTGGTAACTGCTTTCTTTTTAAACTTCAAAGCTTCCTTGGCCAGCGCTTCTGCAATGGCACTGGTTGATGGCTTGTAATAAATACTCACCCTGTTTTTGTCTATCCTCAATACAATGCCTTCCGGCATGATAAAATACTGGTCGTCTAGGTCAAAGCGTTTGGAAGTATGATCATAGTACTCCGATAAATGACTACTCTCTAGCAGATGAGCGTATTTGGTTTCTGTCCAAACCCTAAACTTCTCTCCCTGCAAATCCCTGATGCGTTTGATATTTGGGATAATTTGGAAATAAGCAAAATACAGCCTAATGGGCTCCACGTCATTATTAAAGGGTGAGAATATTTGTAAGGTTTTATCTAATAGCGGGGTTTTGTATGCATTCATTTGACGTTGGTTTGTAAGTGAAACACAAACCTAAATTGTCAGATGACCGCCTATTTATATTGTGGCGCTGGGTTTGAGTTAGGTTCTTTTAGGAACTAATTGAGTTGGGTAAGACTACCAAAGACCTATCTAGAATGATTCTTTTTACTTCTCCATTTCCACCCTTTATATAATAGTTTTTAGCCAAGTCCTCTCCAATAGCATTTTCAAAAGCCTTTTTAATCTTAGAGATTTTTTGTGAAGCCGAATCGCTCAGCGCATTAACCAGATCATCTATACGTTGTTTCATCTCCTGCAAATCCCCATTACTGGATATTGCTCCATAAATCTCATAAAGTTCAGAACGATGCTCAAAAAGACTACTCATATAAATCCCGTTAGGATATTTTAAAAACAACAGATAGAGTGCCTTCTCAAGTGGAGTTAACTTGATTTCAATATTTTCAAAATCCGGTAGAAATATTTTTTTATTCCTGTCTATCAGTATTTTGCTTAATGGTGATTCTTGTTTAAAGTTTTGAGAGTAAAGCATTTTCACCCTCAATGATTCCATTATTTCTAGGGCATGCCTAATCATCAATTGAGACAGCCTGGTTTTAATTTTCATCATGCAAGTGCTGCAGATATCGGCTGTTCTGAGTTTTAGGATGATGTCTTTTTTGTTTAAACAGAAGTCATTGATACATCCAATAGCTTTTTGATGAACATTCTCTTTCATCTCATCCAAACTACTGTAAGTATGATAATGCAAAAACAAAGCAATCACTTCATAGGCAATAGGAAACTGTTCTGGGCAATCAATATAAAAAGACCAATCAGCAGCATGAATAAAACCATTCAAGGGATTATTCTCATCAACAGATGCAAACCAGTTTTTATTGTTGGGTAATTCAGTTAAAAGGAAAACAAACTCTGCATTATCAACTTTGTTTTTTCTCCTATAGTCATTACACTTATTAAAAAGCGTTTTCCACGAAGTAACACCTGAATTTCTAGGAAAGAAATAACTTCCTTTTTCAGCTTTTAAACTATAGTTGATTGTTGTTACAAATTCCTCTTCGTCCTCAAAGGTTTTTCTTTCTATTTCATCTTGGTCAAAATCAATAATACTATCTGCGTCAAAGCTGAATTTAATTGGACCAGGCACCGCCTGCAACAATGTAACAACGGAAGTAAACAATTCCTTGTCTAGTTCTGCACTCCTGATTAGATGTACCTTCATATTAATCCTCAAATAAATTATTAAAATTTTTCCCTGCTTTCTTTTTATTGAAATAGCCGCTCATAGAATCAGAAAGTTTGTCCCAAACCTCTGAATTCATTTTTTGTTTCTCAAAAACATAACTGTTGTTTTTATTGATAGACATTTTATAGGCTATATCTACCGCATCTAATGTTGCACCAATAAAACTAAATGTCCAATTTCCTTCTTCTTGAAGTTTTGAAATTTTATGTTGAATAGCATTTAAGTCAAAGATTCTGGAAGCGTTTTCATAACCATCAGTTAAGATAACTACTACAACAGAGGTTTTGACTGCATCTGGAATTAGTTTAATGGCAGATTCTATTTGCTGTATGGTTAGTCCTATGGCATCTAAAAGGGCTGTTGATCCATTAGGTCTGTAATCTTCCATAGTCAATGGAACTGTTTCACTAGGTTTAACAGCAAAATAGTTTTGTTTCACATTTGAATTGAACGTGGTTAACCCAATAGTCATTTCTTCATCCTCAAACTCAATCTCTAGCGCCTTAATTCTGTTTACTTGTTCATTAAATCCATTAATAGTTTGTTCTAAACAGTCATTCATGGAACCGCTTTTGTCAACAATCAAATGGTAAATAGTCTTTCTCTTTTTCATATTTTGTTTTTATGAAAACAAAAGTATCCCCGGTTTTTACCCTTTTGAATTCTCTACAAGCTTGTAAGTGACCTCAAACCTATTAGAGCTGATGACCACCTATTTATATTCTGACTTATTTGATTTTGGGATTGGGAATTTTGTCAAGATAATATTTGACAAACCACCTGGGTAGGTCTTCCATTTTCATATCGTCCCACTTTTTCTTTCCATTTACCATTTTAAAGTGGGCATACATATTAGATTCCTTTCCGTCTGTTGAATTGTCAAAGAAGAAAACTTGATAAGCAATCTGACATGCTTCATAAAGAAAATCCAACGACCTATAATACCTAGATTCAATTAATTCTGGCGGTACATCATGACCTCCCTGAGCTTTTCTACTTAAAACCCTTGCTTTGTTGATTTCAGGAGTTTCGGTTGAAACAAAATACAAATATACTTTATACCCATTTGCTTTGGCTTCTCTCATGATATCTAATTTTGACTCATGAGAAAATACCGTTTCAAAAGAAAATCTCTTTTGATGTATCAGTAATTGTTTTCTTAAAAAGTCAGCAAGAATTTGTGCCAACTGCTCAACATATTTGGAATCTTTTAGCTCCAGTTTGTTTTTGCTGAGTTTGAATACTTTTACAAAAGTCTCTTCGGGGAATTTTTTATTGATCAGGCCTGAGGCAATTGCAGTTGCTTTAAATGTTTTTGCATCAGTTGATAGATCAAACTGACTAAAATCAAAGCTTCCTGTTCTGAGTGATTGAGCTAGTTCGTCAGCATTTATATAATATCCAAAATCTATAGGTCCCGTTCCAGTATCATAATCACGAACATATTGGATGACGGTACTTTTTCCAGAACCATTGGGGCCAGCAAATACGCGTAACCTTAATTCTTTAGGAGTTTTAGTCGAGGACAAGCTTAGTTTTTGTTTTTGATTTCTCTAGCTTGCTAATTTTCTCAATTGTTCCATCTTGGTGCTTTTTCACAACCCAATCACCTTGAACAATAACATTGTATCCCATTACTTTCATGGTTTGTTCAGCAGCTCTTGCAAATCCGGTATTTGCAGCCTGCTCCAATATTCGCTTAGTTAGGTAATTGGTCTTATTTTTTGACTTAGACGCAACCTTTGCTTTTGCTGTTTGCTTAGTAGTAGCTTTTTTTGTTTTTGTAGCGGTTGGCATACTTAAAGTTAATAAAAACCTTGAATAGTTGAAATTATCAATTCTTATTTACAAAACCAGTTATCTCCCTTCTATCTTAATGGTATTTAACCAACATTTCGCTTATTTGTTCTTTTATTCGGTCTCTAAAAAATTTAGGCTCTAGCACTTCTACGGCTGACCCATGACTTAAAATAGCCATGATTAATTCCTGGCTTATATAAACTTCTAGTTGTACCACAACCTCAGTTTCGTTTTCAATGATTACTTGTTGGCTATGGTGCAGGGGTTGGCTGATAATGTATTGTGCCGTGTGTGGGTTGAATTTGAGTAAGATCTTCTCTGGACTAACATCGTGAAACTGGGTAATACCAAAACTGTATTTGAAAAACTCGTCTGGCTGAAACTGATCTATACTGGCAAATGGTTCTTGGCAAGATGATATGTTTTGGATTCTGTCTAATGCCATCACCAATAAGCTGTCACTTCTTTTGGAATGACCAACTAAGTACCAACGATTATGATATTCCTTGAGTAAGCAGGCCGATACCACGTGTTCCTTTGGCTCTCCCCCATAACGGGCATAAGTGATATTCAAGGTTTTCAGTTCAATAATAGCATTCAAAATGGGTTCTAACCACTGATTACCCTGGGTCTTTACCGGTTCCTCAATCTGAATCAACTGTTTTTCTGACTTGCCCAAGACCTTGCTAATCCTGTACCCTTCAATGAGTTTGTTGATGGCGTTCTCAAACTGCTTGAAGATTTGCGTGTCTTTTAGATTGTGTAGCAAAGCTGTTGAAAAGTCCAGTGCCGAGATCTCTTCATTGGTTAAGGGAAACTCTTTAATAGAAAAGCCTTCCTCTGCATAATAGTAACCACCCCTGGTTTTATTAAACTGAATGGGTGCGGTATACACATCTTTCATGGCAGCAAAGTCTTTGCGAATCATGGACTCTGAAATATCGCTGTTAAGCTGTCCTTCAATTTTTCTTCTGATAAAATCGATGCTAGGATAGGGGTGCATGCTATTGGTCAAGCAACCATCAATAATCCTGTAACGCAAAAGGGCAGATTTGTTACTGGGCATGAAAATAATTCTGGGTTCACAAACGGGTTACCAATAGGTGGACATCACCTTTGGGATCTTGCAGTATCAGATTCCCGGGGGGAAATCAGTTAAAATTAAGAAATTACCGGATAATAAATCTCACCCCAATTCTCCTCCGGATGCAGAAGCATGATTTCAATAACCAAAGGAACCAACAACTTCAGCATGTTGTTGCCGTCCTTTACCTGCGAACGATTTACATCACTTTTGAATGTTGCGCCTCCGTGCATTAATTGATTACGCAAAGTATAGAGTCTATCTAGGACAACTTCTAACAAAGGTTCAACTTGTTGTTTGGAAAGGTATTTCATAGAATCCTCTACCGATTTATGATAGGACTTTTCCCAATACTTGATTTCTCCACGTTGAAAATCCCAAAATGGTTTGAATACATATTTGTTTTCTATCAGCAACCTAACAGGACCAGAGAATTGATTCCATAATAAATGAAAGAAGCGCATTTCAGTGTCGTGCTTAACCAGCTTTTTTACAAACTCACTAAAGCTTTCTCGCTCGGTTAATAATTCTCCTTTAGATAAATTATTGGCATAACAGGCGTTAAAGCCAATCCAAAGGCTGATATATTGAATATCTAAATTGTCTTTTACTTCCTCGGCACACTTAAGCCAACTAATTGCACGATGCAGACGAACAGCATGGTGTTCGGTTAACGAATCTTTATTCGCCTTTAATTGGGCTTTTAATTTTTTGGCATCCATATATTAGTGTAATCACTTTTAGGAGAGAGGTAAATAAATATACGTTTGTTTCTTTATATAATTATGTCCAGTCAATCTTCCCCAACCCACCTAAACCTAATCTCTTCTTCTGTAGTTACATCAAGCGGATTGCCCCAATAGGTTTCCATATATCCATAGATATTGATGGTAATATTGCTGACAAATTTTCGGCCAATGCCTGCGTAGTTAAATGACCATCGATGGTCAAAATTGATCTCCCTTGATGCAGCTGCTATATTGTTCAAACTTTCCATTGTAATCAAATTTTTTCTTTTGAATAAATAAGAGATGATGTTATTATCTTCTCACCCTGGTAAATAGAATCTCCAGTTTATTTAAAAGCTTTTCAAATAGTTCAAAGCTTTCTTTCCCACTACAGGTTTCCTTAATTTTAAAAAGTAATTCTGATTTTTCGGAGACATAAAAATGATTCTTCAATTTCTTGGTACCATCTTCTGATACATAGATAAACTCCTCACTTTCGTAGTTGTCATATAGTTTCCAGTAATCAACTACCAAACGGTTGCTATCAAAATATGCCAAGCTTTCTATATCTACTTTATTATCGTGGTATTTATATAATTCCTTTTCCAGGGTTGTTTCTTTGGGACCCACTTCCATAACCAGAGTTTTTTTTGGTTTCTGGATATTGGTTTCATAATTACCATATGCAGAACTTATTTCAAAATTGTTACAAAAAGGATCATAGCTATCAAAAGATTCATCACTGACTTTTTCTTTAAAATAGACTCCGTTCAATACTGATTTTAATTGTAAATGATAATCCCCCGAAATGATTATGGGACTCTCACCTGAGCTGCCGCCACTATATTTCCATTTTGTTAGACTAAAACGAAAAATTTGATTGTTATATAGAACAACTACCTGGTGGGTATAACCGTACTGAATTTGAATTATTGTTGTAGTAACATGAAAGGAAACACTTCTCCAGGTAATTGTTCCACTAAAGAAATAATTTGACTCTTCTTTGGGTTTTGAAATAACTAATTGTTGTAACATAGTATGAAGTTTTAATTGTTTAAAAAATCACACCAGGAAAAATGAGCATGGGAATTACATTTTATTTTGACTGTAAGTCCTCATCATTTTACCACCGCGGAGTTGTTGCTCTCGGTTGGTACCCACTCAAGGGTTCTTGATGATATTGTGAAGTTAGGAATTTTAATCATTAACGCTATCCTAATAATCAATTATGTCAATGGTTTAAATTTTATATTAATTTGGTACTAAGAGTACCGATAATACTAGTAAAATAAACCTACGCTTGATTTCAGTAACAGCTGTTGCAGTTTAGTGAATAGTTAATTCAAGTTTTCTATTCAAGCCTTGTTCAATAAGTCTGTACAGAGTTGATAATTGAATATCCGCTCTACCATTCTCAATCCTTGAGATATAACTTTTCTTAGTTCCCGTCTTTTCTGCCATTTCAGCTTGAGTCAAATTTGCTTTTTCTCTTTCTTCTTTTAACAACTCACCTAAAATAAACGTCTGCGATTTTGTTTCAAATTCAGAACGTGTAACGGTTCCCCTTAGACCATACTTTTTGTCTAAGTGTTTGTCCCAAGAAACAACTTTATCTTTTGCTTTTTTTGCTACTTCCTTTTTCATTTTCTGCATTTTCTCTTCAACTTTAAAGTTAACTAATTAGTGAACTTTTCCAAAAATAAATCAGGGGACTTTTCCTACCTATCCTGCGATACTATCATATAACAAGTACTCCTTCCCCCACCCACTTCTTTTACCAATATTTTTTTATGCATCAGATCTTGAATATCTCTTAAGGCGGTATCGGATGATGTTTTAGTGATTTTTGCCCACTTGCTTATCTGTTTTTGCGGCGAATAAAGACTCTATTCACCGCATTTCACTGATTTTGGGAGTTGGATTTTATAGGTATTTCTGGGTATCAATCTGGGTAAGTCAGCATTTATCGCTCATTATTTTTAAATTTATCGCTCATTTTTCTGTTATTTTGAGCGATATTTTGTATTTTAATGAGCGATAAACTTTCAAATGGCCAGAAATACTAGCAGTACAAAAGAAGAAATACTAGAATTTATTAAAGATCACCCAGCTTGCTCATCAACTGAAATCTTGCAGGGATTGGGTCTTAATAGAAGCATTGCTACACTTAAAAGAACCTTGCAAGAGTTTGTAAAGGAAGATTTAGTGGTTGCCACTGGTGTGCTAAAAAGTAGAAAGTATTCAATAAGTCCTGCCTATCATATTTTAAGACCGGTAGATTTAGAAGATTATTTTCAACAAGAGATTGATCAAAGAATTATCCTTGAAAATTTTAATCATGATTTATTGAGGAATGCCCTTAATCAAATTTCATTGTTCACTAATGACCAACTACTTTCTTTGGGTCAATTACAGGATAAGTTTAGAGAAAATTCTTCTAAGCTTAGCGCGGGGGAATTTAAAACAGAAATGGAAAGACTTGCCATTGACCTTAGTTGGAAGTCTTCTCAAATTGAAGGAAATACTTATTCTTTATTGGAAACCGAACGTTTATTAAAATACAAAGAAACTGCTTCTGGAAAAACAAAGGATGAAGCAACCATGCTGCTCAATCACAAGTCAGCATTGGATTTTATTATTGACCATCCTGATTATATTCACCCACTTTCTGTTTCAAGCATTGAAGATATTCATAGTTTACTCATCAAGGAACTTGATATAACAAGAAATATTAGAAACAGGCGTGTAGGTATTTCTGGGACAAATTATAAACCGCTTGATAATGAGTTTCAAATAAAAGAGGCGCTGACTGATATGTGTCAATTGATTAATGAAAAAGAAAATGTTTTTGAAAAAGCGCTATTAGCACTTGTACTCATTTCTTATATTCAGCCCTTTTCTGATGGCAACAAAAGAACTGCAAGAATTATCAGTAATGCAATATTAATGCACAACCATTATTGCCCCATTTCATTTAGAACCATAGATTCCGTTGAATATAAAAAAGCAATGCTAGTATTCTACGAACAAACAAATATTCAACCCTTTAAAAAGGTATTTATAGATCAATTTGAGTTTGCGGTTAATACTTATTTCTAAATGCAATGATTGCACTATTTCATCGCCCCTGCAAAATCCTAGCGGGCAGCATAATGATGCCCTTGATTAGGCCAAACACGCCGTCTACGGCAATGCCCAAAATGCGGAAGGGGATAGAGAGAATCCAAAACAGCGGATACAAAATCAAACCCAGCAAGGCCAGGGGCCAGCAGAGTATAAAAAGGATCATCCAAAGTAAGAAGCTTATCATAGCATTAAATTACACATCGCCGCAAGGCAAAAAAAGCTGTTTGGTATAAGCGGCAACCAGCTGATTTCAGAGGAAAAGACATTTTTTTTAAGAGAATCTTTCATCCGTTTAAACTAGGTTTAATTCAACTTGATTCTTTACGTTTTTTCTCTCTTTCTTTCTTAAAGCAAGATTTGTATTAATTGAATGTGCCTTTTCCATTTCTAATAATTTGAACCAGTAAACAGCTGGAATAGAATTATTAGAGTGCAATTCTAGTCTTATTATTACACTGTCATTGGGTTGTCTGTGTTTGTTAATTAACTGACTCAATTCGGTTTCATCAATACTAATTTCTTGTGCAAATATTTTCCGCTTCTTATTTAACACATCTACATACTCCTTAAGAAAATAACTAAAAGTGAACTTTGGATTAAAATTATCGCTCTTTAAATAGTCTTCAATTTGAAACTTCAATTGCATCAATTTTAATGTAAGCCTTGTTTTATCAGTTATTTCTGACTGCGTTTCTTTTCTTGCATCTTTCAAAGATTTTGCAAGCACTTTTTTCGATTGATTAACATTGGTTGTTATAATAAAAGAATCTGTAATTTCCTCTGTAGTATACTTACTATTTATTTTATTGATACTCATAATATGTATTGATAGATTAAACTAATTAGTGATTCTCCTTCTAAATATAATTGCTGACCAGCTTCTACCATTTTATATTTCTCTTTATAATGTCTTTTTAAAATTGTTTTTGGTAAGAGAGAAACACAGGCTTTATCCCCATACTTTTTAACCGCTTCTCTACATGTATAAGCTACAAGACATCCTGCTATATTATCATATATTTTATCATGTCCTACATTTTCTTTAGAACAACTAAGAAGCTTTATTTCAATGCGCATTTCTTCGGGTATATCTACAACTGCTATCACTCCTAATATTTCCTCTTTCCCTTTTATACAGAGCTTATATAATCTTGCTACAAGACTTATCTTCTTCCAAGAAAAATAATATCTTTTTATTGTAAGCTGTTTTAAATCTTCCAAATTCACAGGGCTTACAACAACACCAAATTTTTTATTGGTCCGTATTTCTGTGATAGTCATTAATTCAAATTTACTAAAAATACTTTACGTATTATGTAAAGATTTTTTAGTGTTTATTAAACAAAAGCCCCCCCATCTGTTCCTATCTTGATTGGAAAAGCAACCCATTAATATTGTTTGGTTTAAAAGAGACCTGCGGTTCACGGACCACGAGCCGCTCATGCGGGCGCAGCAGCAGGAGCATCCCGTGTTACTGCTCTATTGTTTTGAACCATCGGTTATGGCTTACGCCGATGCTGATCTAAGACACTGGCGTTTTGTGTATGAGTCCTTGACTGAGATGCAGCAAAAGTTGCAAGACCTTGATGCGAGTCTCTATGTTTTTCATAGTGAAGTAATGCCGGTCTTGGAAGCATTGCAAGAACAATATGCCATTCAGCAGATTTTCTCTCATGTAGAAGTGGGAAACAAAATCACTTATTATAGAGACTTGGCGGTGCAACAATTTTGCCATCGTTGTAGCGTAACCTGGAAAGAATCTCCGCTCAATGGCGTGATCCGCAAACTCAAGAGTAGAAAAACCTGGCAGAAAAGATGGCAAGCAACTATGACATCGCAACCGCAGTTGGTGCAAGAAACGGGGTGGAAGATCTTGCAATTGGATGCGGATTTTTATTCAGCGCTGAAAGGACCAGCGCTTAATACGGAGATTACCACGCGCAACAAAAATTTTCAACAGGGTGGAGAGTATTGGGCTTGGCGATACTTGGATAGTTTTATCAAGGACCGCGCAGAGAATTATAGCCGCCATATTTCTAAACCCTTGTTGAGTAGAAAATCTTGCAGCCGTTTATCGCCCTATTTGAGTTATGGCAATATTAGTATGCGCATGTTGTATCAGTATACTAGTCAGCACTACGCGGCATCAGCTAACAAAAGGGCCCTGTCT
>CAIZMD010000505.1 GCA_903933995.1 uncultured Bacteroidota bacterium | reverse complement strand
TATTCGGTTTGAACAGGAATGGAAAAGAATTGCATCTTTCTAATTTTAAACAAATGTAGGTGGTCATTGAAGCTGTTTTTGTAGTAGAATTACCAAAAGCTTACCGTAAAATCACCGATTTTTCATCGTGATTTTCACCGTCTAACAAGAAATAGGCAAATAATTACATTTTTTAATCATTCTTATTGAATTACTTGGATTGTCTAACTTTAATGTTCAATATACTATCATGAAAAAATATACCGCTTCTAGACTATCAGAAGGCAATAAGCTTTTCCCATGTGAAATCTTGATGGATGACTCAGCAGTTACGTTAAAACTTCCAGGTTTTTTGAATGGGAAAGAAACTACTATTCCTATGAATAGAATCAGTTCAGTAGATATTGAAAGTCCGTTGATTGGGTATTCCACCATTATTATAGAAACAACTGGTGAAGGCGCCATTAGAGCACATGGGTTTACAAAAGCAGAGGTTACTGAAATAAAAACAACACTTCTATCAAAAATTCTTAAAAGTTAATTCCAACTAGTCTTTCAGAAAATCAAAATTTTGTCCTTTAAATCTTTTGTCTGAAAATAATTTTGAAAGATTTTTAAAAGATTCAAAAGGGGCTTTAGTTATAAATAAGTTGACCATCCAAGGGGGAATTCCTCCACCTGGGTCAATTTTAATTTGATAGTCAATACTAATCTTATTGTCAGGCAGGGGTTGAACCAACCATGTAGCTTGTGAAATTGGCACTCTTTGTTTACCCTCTTTTAATGGTAATATATTATCGATGGTATTTGCATGTATGGTCAATAATTTGGTAATTGGGTTTTGACTCATACTTAGATCTATAACCATATCTCTATTACTCATTGGCCAAGGCAAAGCAGCTTCTGCATAATAATATAATCGAGCACTAGAAATTTGTTTAACCAAACTAGCTTGTTTGGTGGCTATTACCCATTCTGGTTGCAAATTAGGTTGCATTAAAATAGCAACCAATTGAGAAAGACTTGCCTGAAATTCACAGACAACTCTAATGGATTTAAATTTTGAATCTTCTAATTTGGCTGTATATACTGCAATTCCATCTTTTTCTTTCTTTAAGTTCCAATCCGTTTGGGCATCAACAGAAAAGCATAAAAGACAAGCAAAAATGATACTGATAGCAGTAATTGGGTATAATTTGAAGAGATAGTTCATTTGTACCAAGATAATACTAATGAGTGACGTAGGAAACTGGGATTCATTGATTTAACTTATTAGATGTTCAACAAAATGCCCATATTTAAAAAATGATGTTTAACTTAAGTTTCTTGGGCCCCACCAACCCATTTACCCTATGTTACTCAAAAAATCAACCATACAATTACTTAGATTCCCTTTTTCCTTTTTTTTAATGCCGGTTTTTTGGTTTGCGATAAGTTTTACAGAAAATATTAACTGGCCAAATGCAATTGCCAGTTTTCTTTTGCTTCATCTTTTATTGTATCCTGCCTCAAATGGGTACAATAGTTATATGGACAGAGATACCGAAAGCATAGGAGGATTAGAAAAACCCATGGAACCTAGTTATGAATTATACCAGACTAGTCTTTTTATGGACTTAGTAGGTTTAATACTTGCATTTGTGATTAGTACCCATTTTGGTTTGGGCTACTTATGTTATATAATTTTTTCCCGATTATATTCATGGCGAAAAATTAGATTAAAACAATACCCCATTTTAGGTTATCTAACTGTGATTATAAACCAAGGTGCCTTGGTTTTCTATATGGTTTTTGAAGTATGCAGCAATGTCAAATCTCCCACTGTGCCTTTAGATTTATTAATAGCCGCAAGTCTTTTAATAGGGGGATTTTACCCTATAACCCAAATCTATCAACACAAACAAGACCAAGAAGACGGCGTAAAAACCATTTCTATTTTATTGGGCAAAAAAGGAACTTTTTTCTTCTGCATGTGTCTTTATCTTTTGGCTTTTGGTATTTTGTTTTGGCATTTTAACCAACAGGGAGCATTGAACCAATTTTATATTTTGCAACTCTTTTTTTTACCAGTGGTTATTTATTTTTTGTATTGGTTTTATAAAGTTTGGAAAAATCCAATAGAAGCAGGATTCAAACAAACAATGTTTATGAACTGGTTAGCTAGTAGTTGTACCAATGCAGCTTTTATCACCTTATTAATTTTTAAATATTTTGGCTGAAATAATTTCTATAGGTACTGCAGTTCCAAAACATTGTCATAGTCAGAAAGAGATACTAGCTTTCATGCAGGAAATTTATCAATTAGATCCAATTGAGAAAAGAAAATTGTCTTTTTTATATAACCAAAGCGGGATTGTGCAGAGACATTCTGTGATTCCAGATTTTGGCCTACCCTCAAACCAATGGACTTTTGTACCAACAGACCCAACTAAAGACTTTCCAGATATTGACCAAAGAATGGCCATCTATCAATCTCAAGCTACTCCGCTTAGTATAGAAGCAATAGAAAATTGCTTAAAAGGACATTGTGAGAAAGAGTCAATTACCCATTTGATTACCGTTAGCTGTACGGGAATGAGCGCACCGGGTTTAGACCTAGAAATTATGGAAGCCTTGAAATTAAAACCAACCCTATTTAGGAGTTCTATTAATTTCATGGGTTGCTACGCAGCTATACATGGTTTAAAACTTGCTAAACTCATTTGTGATAGTACACCAGACGCGCAGGTATTATTGGTCTGTCTTGAACTGTGTACCATTCATTTACAAAAAGAATATAGTTTAGACAATGCTTCAAGTAGTTTACTATTTGCAGACGGATGCGCTGCAGCACTAATCAATAATCAATCACAAACAAATAGTTTAACAATCAAAGGATTTCATTCTCATGTTGCCAGTCAAGGAAAATCAGACATGGCATGGCAAATTAGCAAAAAGGGATTTTTAATGCGGTTAAGTAGTTATGTTCCTGAGTTAATTGAAACAGATATTAAAGTATTAGTTCAAGATGCTCTTTTGAAAAATGGCTTAGGAAATCAAGTAGTTTCACACTGGTGTATTCATCCTGGTGGTAAAAAGATTATAGATCTGATACAAAAGGAATTAGCATTAACCTTATCTGATACAGAGGACGCTAGAAGAGTCTTATCTCAATATGGCAATATGTCTGCCCCCACTATCTTATTTGTATTAAAGTCTATCATGGAAAAAGCTGTAAAAGAAAATGCACAGGTATTTGGAGTAGCATTTGGACCAGGGCTAACTATGGAAACATTTTTATTAGAAAACACTTCAACCCAATTGGAGTATGCCTAATCTAACCCAAAGAAGTCTGGAAAAAGAGCTACTTGATGCAGATGATATTCCATTTGATGAAATTGCACTTAACATGCAAGAGCTCAATACCATCAATACCTTATTAGGAGGCCATGCTATTAGTTTGTCCGGCTTTATACAATTGGTAAAAAACAAAAAGAAAATAAGTGTATGTGAAATTGGTTGTGGCGGAGGAGATAACTTAATGGTCATTTTAAAGTATTGTCAAAAAAAAGGAATAGCGGTTTCGCTTATTGGCATAGACATAAATCAGGAATGTATACAATTTGCCAAAACCAACCACAAACTAAATGATCATACCCAATTCATTTGTAGCGATTATAGCTTGGCTCAATTAAAAGAGAAACCAGACATTATTTTCTCAAGCTTATTTTGCCACCACTTTAGCCATTCAGATTTGGTTAAACAATTACAGTGGATGCAACAAAATAGTCAGGTAGGTTTTTTTATAAATGACCTACAAAGAAATTGGTTGGCTTATTATTCCATTAAATGGTTAACCCAAATCTTTTCCAAATCAAGATTGGTGAAAAACGACGCTCCCATAAGTGTTGCAAGAGGTTTTCATAAATCAGAATGGAATACATTATTTGAATTAGCACAAATTAAATCTGTGACTATACATTGGAAATGGGCTTTTAGATATTTAATTGTTTACAACCACAACTAATGACAACCCAACCAACCCTATATGATATTGCCATTATTGGAGGAGGACTTGCAGGACTCTGTTTGGCTATCCAATCCGCTAGTGCGGGATATCAAACATTATTGATTGAAAAAGAAAGCTATCCCTTTCATAAGGTTTGCGGGGAATACATTAGTAAAGAATCTGAACCATTTTTAAAATCTCTGGGATTACCATTGACAGATTGGATGCTTCCCTCTATTGATCAATTAGACATTTCTGCACCCAATGGAAAATTGCATTCTTTTCATTTACCCTTAGGTGGTATAGGTGTAAGTAGGTATTTTTTAGACCATGAATTATACCAACTAGCAATTCAAAAAGGAGTAACTATTTACACAGATACAAAAGTCCAAAACTTGCATTTTTCAGATAATCATTTTGTCATTGAAACTGATAAAAAAATATTTACCGCAACAATTGCTGCTGGAAGTTTTGGTAAGAAAAGTAATCTAGACATCCGCTTAAATAGGCCATTTGTTAAAAACAAACCAAGCAACTGGAATAATTTCATAGGCGTCAAATACCATATTCAATACCCACATCCAAAGAATCTGATAGCATTACATAATTTCAAAAATGGATATTGTGGTATTTCTCAAATAGAATCTGGCAAATCTTGTCTTTGCTATATGACTACCGCTGCCAACCTCCAACAAAACGGAAATAGTATAGAACAGCTAGAGGATAGGGTTCTTTGGAGAAATCCAAAACTTAAAACCATATTTAAGGAAGCACAATTCCTATATGATAAGCCCTTAACCATATCACAAATTAGTTTTCAGCATAAAAAAAGAGTAGAAAATCATCTGTTATTTATAGGTGATGCTGCCGGTATGATTCCCCCTCTTTGTGGCAATGGTATGAGTATGGCCATGCATGGAAGTAAATTAGCATTTGAAAATATTCACCAATACTTTCAGGTACATAAGAATAGAAATCTATTGGAATCAAATTATGAACAGCAATGGAAACAGCATTTTTCTATGCGCATCCATACCGGAAAATTGGTGCAACAATTTTTTGGAAACGAAAGTCTAACTGGTTTTTTCTTAAATACGATGAGTCATTTTCCAAGAATCAGTAAGAAGGTTATTGCTGCTACTCATGGAAGCATTTTTTAATTTAACCGATGTAGCATTTCAATACACATTCTGGTATTGTGGTAAGGGCATTTCCAAAAACCAGCTTTATCCTCTTGAATCATTTTAGAATAGTCTTGGTAAACACCCCAAAACCATTCTCCATTATCATAGTCTAATAAATGTGTTTTAATAAAATTCCAACAACTAAAAACAGTATCTAAATTCTCTGATTGTTCAGTTATTTTCCAGGCATTCATCCACCCTACCATGGCTTCTGCTTGTTGCCACCAATGCCTTTCCTTATTCCAAACAGTGGTATCCGTATTTGATTCATTTAACAAACTTCCATCTGTATCTAAACCTTTTCTAGCGGCTTGGGCAATAGACAAAATAATATGCTTAGTTGATAATAATTGCTGTTCATTTTCAACCAATTTAGCCGCATCCCAAATTAACCAACTGGCTTCAATATCATGACCATAAGATATAGTATCAGACTCCAATCTCCAATCTTCAGAAAAGAATAAATGCAAATGCCCTTGGGGCGATATAAAATATTGTTTTAAAATCTGCAACAATTCAACAATACTGTTTTTCAATTTTATGTTAGGCCAAATCTTAAATAAATTGCTGTACGCTTCTAAAACGTGCAAATGCGTATTCATTGTTTTTGGAGAATCTTGATCTTTATTACTCAATTTTGGGGATTCCAATAAGGCCCATCCTTGTGCAAAAGCTTCAAAATATCCTCCATTTACTTTATCTAGTGATTTTGCTTCTAGCAATTCATATAATTCTTTAGCCAAAACCAGTGCTTCTTTAGATTCAAAAGCAATATGGTATTC
>CAIZMD010000504.1 GCA_903933995.1 uncultured Bacteroidota bacterium | reverse complement strand
CCTGCAGCAAAAGATGTTTTAAAGGTATTTCATGTAGATAGTTGGGAATGTGGCAGTCAAAATTGGTCTGCTAATTTTGAAAAAGAGTTTCAACAAAGAAGGGGATATGCCCTGCGTCCATTCTTGCCTGTAGTGGCAGGAATACCTATTGGCTCTGCCAAAGAATCCGAACAAGTACTATTAGATATTCGCAAAACCATTGCAGAATTGGTGAATGACGTGTTTTACAAAACACTCAAAACCTTAGCGCATAAGCAAAACACTTTGTTTAGTGCAGAAAGTATTGCACCTACTATGATGAGCGATGGCTTGCTGCACTATAGCCAGTCTGATTTACCCATGGGTGAATTTTGGTTAAGAAGTCCCACGCATGATAAGCCCAATGATATGTTAGACGCCATTTCTGGCGGTCATATTTATGGTAAGAAAATTATTCAGTCAGAAAGCTTTACCGAGCTGAGAATGGCTTGGGATGAACATCCTGGTATGCTCAAAGCCATTGGCGATAGAAATTTAGCATTAGGCGTAAATAAATTGGTCTTCCACGTGATGACTCATAATCCCTGGATGGATAAAAAGCCGGGTATGACTTTGGATGGGGTTGGACTTTATTTTCAAAGAGACCAAACCTGGTTCAAACAAGCCAAAGCTTGGTTGGATTATTTGAGTCGAACCCAAGCCTTATTGCAACAGGGTAAACCCGTGGTAGATATAGCCGTATTCACTGGAGAAGAATTACCCAGCAGGTCATTATTACCCAATAGATTGGTCAATGACTTGCCTGGATTATTTGGTTCCGCTCGATTGCAATCAGAAAAAGAAAGACTAGCCAATATTGGTCAACCACAAAGAACCATGCCAGAAGGAGTTACCCATTCCGCAAAAATGGCCGATCCCGAAAATTGGATCAATCCTTTAAATGGATATGCGTATGATTGTTTTAATCCAGACGCTTTATTGCGCTTAGCAAAAGTGGAAAATGGGAAAGTGATTTTTGCCCATGGAAGCAGTTATTCTGTATTGGTATTTCCATCTAAGCATCCAATGATGCCCTATCATGAAATGAGTATGGCAGTGGCTAAGAAAATCAAATCATTGATGCAAGCGGGTGCAACTATATTAATAGATCCTGCTAGCATTGGTTCTGATTCAGCAAGGGAATTACTCATGAAAGCCTTACCAGGAAAGGGTAAAATGGTGGGTATTCCTTTTATACAAAATGATTTTAGCAATTTGGGAATAGCACCTGATCTAACCAGTAATGCAGAACCTGGCAGTATTGCTTATAATCACAGATCTTCAGAGGATGGGGAGATTTATTTTATCTCTAATCAATCTAACCAGGCAAAAGATGTAGAATTTTCTTTGAGGGTGAGTAAAGGAATCCCTGAAATCTGGAATCCGGTTACTGGGAAACTAATACTTATCGGGCCATTAAAAAGAAAGAATGGAAGAACCTTGGTTGATCTTCACTTAGAACCATCTGAGTCTTTTTTTATTGTGTTTCCCAAAACACCCCATAAAGAATCTGCGTTTGATGAGATTTGGGAGTTAATGAATTATCATGAGTTCAAACATAATTGGCGTATACAATTTGATACTGCCTATGGAGGGCCTACAAACAAACAGTCAATAAATACTTTAGCATCTTGGACAGTGAGCTCTAATCCCGCAATCAAATATTATTCTGGAACTGCCATTTATAGCAATACATTTTTTGTTGCTGACTTACAAAAAGGACAAGATTTAATTTTAGACCTGGGTGAAATCTATGATATAGCATCTGTTCAACTCAATGGTATTG
>CAIZMD010000503.1 GCA_903933995.1 uncultured Bacteroidota bacterium | reverse complement strand
GAGCCAACCAATCAACCTTATGCGGTTGCAAAGATTGCTGGCATTGAAATGTGCGATGCTTATAGAGCACAGTATGGTTGCAATTTTATATCGGCCATGCCAACCAATTTATATGGTCCCAATGACAATTATGATTTAGAAAAGTCGCATGTGCTTCCTGCACTATTTAGAAAATTTATCACCGCCAAAAGAACCGGTGCTAATGAAGTGGTGCTTTGGGGAACAGGAAGTCCGCTAAGGGAATTTATGTATGTAGATGATTTAGCAGAAGCTTGTTTGTTCTTAATGTTAAACCACAATGAATCTGGATTAGTAAATGTGGGAGTTGGTGAAGACCTTTCTATTTTTGATTTAGCTGCCAAGATTAGCGCCCTGGTTGGGTTTGAAGGCAAAACCGTTTGGGATTCTTCCAAGCCCGATGGCACACCAAAAAAATTGATGGATGTAAGTAAACTCAGTGCACTTGGTTGGAAAGCCAGCACCAGCCTGGATCAGGGTTTGAAAAAAGTGTATGATACTTTGAAAGATGTTAATTGGTAACAAGGGTTTCAATTTGTGAAATAGCGTACAAAGGAATATTTGTTAACCATTCCTCTGCTCTATAATCGGATAGGGAAAACCTCCAACAGGTTGCGGGTTTAAATTTTGTTGCATAGATTTTTAAACTCTTGGCCATGAGATTTTCTGAAGCTTTTACTTCAATAGGGATTACTTGGTCCTTCAATTGAATCACAAAATCTACTTCAGCCATGGATTGTGGAATGGTCCAGTAATAGGGCTTGATACCCAAGCTTTTTAGTTGTTGTAAGCAGAATTGCTCTGTAAGCGATCCTTTAAATTCTTGAAATAATTCATTGTTTTGCAAAATGGTTTTTGCATCAATGTTTCCCATAGCACATAGTAATCCGGTATCATGTAAATACAACTTAAAATCATTTAGGTCTTCATATGCTGACAAGGGAATATTGGGTTTGCTAATTCTGGTAATCTTATGCACCAAGCCCGCATCACCCAACCATGCTAATGCTAATTCAAAATCTTTTGCTCTGGATCCTGTTCTTAAACTGCTATATAAAAACTTGCTGTTTTCCTTTGCTAATTGTGCCGTGATGGATTGCCAAACCATTCTAATTCTAGGCACTATTTGATTGGGTGCATGTTTTGAAAAGTCTTGTTCGTAAGCATTTAGTATGGTTTCTTGGATTGTTCTTGCTATGGCAAAATCATTTTGCTGAACAAAACTGCTCACCACTTCAGGCATTCCTCCAATAAAATAATATTGCTTTAATTGGGTAATGAATTTGTCCTTAAAACTGACCATCATTTCCCAATCCTTTGTTTCCAAAAGTTGAACCAATCCCGCTTGTTTATTTGCTAAAAGGAACTCCTTAAAATTCATGGGATAAAGATCTAAGAAGTTAACTTTACCTACTGGAAAGGATTGATTGGCGTGCATGGCAACACCTAATAAGGAGCCGGCTGCAATGATGGCAATTTGAGGAGCATTTTCTTGAAAATATTTTAAGGAGGTTAATGCTGCTGGACACTCTTGAATTTCATCAAATACAATCAATGAGTTTTCTGGTTGGATGTTGATCCCTGTTTCAATACTGAGGGCCAACAGAATTCTGGGAATCTCAAATCCTTGTTGGAAAATGCTATGAAGTTGTTTGGATGCTTCAAAATTGATATAAACCAATTGGTTAAACTCATTTTTGCCAAACTCCTTCATCAGCCAGGTTTTACCAACCTGTCTGGCTCCCCTAAGAATCAAGGGTTTTCTAGAGGGGCTATTTTTCCAATCAACCAACTGTTGATAGGCAATTCTTTTCATAACTAGCATTTAGTGTAGTAAAAATACATAAATTCGTACGAATAAATGTATTACATTCACACTTTTATTGACCAAATTGAGTTTTATCATGAAATCCAATAAAAAAGTCTACTTACTCTTGGCCGGCTTAGTGGGTGTTTTGATAGCCGCATACTTTCTTTTTGTGTATGTATTTCCCAGCATTGCCATCAAGTTTGTCTCTGAAGATAGGGAGATCAGCATGGGAAATGAACTCTACCAACAATGGGTGGCCAATCAAGAAATTAATAGAGAAGCAACCAACGCCATTCAAGACTTTGCCAATCAACTAAAGCTGTCTAAAAATTATCCCATTAAAGTGACGGTGGTGAATGCCGATGACGTAAATGCATTTGCCATGCCCGGTGGTCATGTTGTGGTAAATACGGGGTTGTTAGACAAAATGATCAAGCCCGAATCTCTTGTTGCCTTGCTTGGTCACGAAGCCACGCATATCAACAAGCGCCATAGCCTATGCAATATTTTGGAG
>CAIZMD010000502.1 GCA_903933995.1 uncultured Bacteroidota bacterium | reverse complement strand
CCAACAACAAGCAGTTCAACAAAAACAAGAAGAACTGTTGGTTCCTTACAAGCAAAAAATCTATGCTTCATTGGAAAAAATTATCCGTGAGCAGAAATACACCCATATCTTCCGTAGCGATGCTTTGTTAAAGTCTCCTATTGGCGATAACCTTTCTATTAAAGTAGCGTTAGACCTAAAACTAACCCTACCTAAAGAAGTCTTAGACGAGTTAAAAGCACAAGGTGCACCTGTACCAGCTGCAGCTCCGGTTAAGAAGTAATTGGAAAAATTTGACCAATTTTAATAATGGAACCCTGTCCTTGCGGCAGGGTTCTTATTTTTGGGTATGCAACAAAAACCAATTGGTGTATTTGACAGTGGATACGGGGGCTTAACCGTACTCAAAGAAATTGTAGATCAATTGCCTGAGTATGATTATCTCTATTTAGGAGACAATGCTCGCGCGCCCTATGGTCCTAGGTCTTTTGACACCGTTTACCAATATACCTTGGAATGCGTTGATTGGTTTTTTAAACAGGGTTGTGAATTGGTGATTCTGGCCTGCAACACCGCATCGGCCAAGGCTTTGCGCAATATTCAGCAAAAGGATCTGCCAGGAATAGATCCCTTTAAAAGGGTACTTGGGGTGATTAGACCCAGCACAGAAATCATAGGTACTTATTCTGCTACCGGTCACCTAGGTATTTTAGGAACCCAAGGAACCGTTCTGAGTAATAGTTATCCTATTGAGATCCATAAATTTTTTCCAGGCATGGAAGTCTTTCAAGAAGCCTGCCCTATGTGGGTTCCCTTGGTAGAAAATGGTGCTGCCAATGAGCCAGGAGCAGATTATTTTGTTCAAAAACACCTGAACCAATTAATGCAACAGTCTTCAACCATTGACACCATTTTATTGGCTTGTACGCATTATCCCTTGCTAATGGATAAAATTAAGCAGTTTGCACCTGCGGGATTAACCATTGTTTCGCAAGGAGAGATTGTAGCAAAAAGTTTGGTAGAATATTTGGCCAAACACCCCGCCATGGCGGAACAATGTTCCAAAAATGCTGTCATTCGTTTTTGTACCACGGATTCAGCAGCTGATTTTGACGCCCATGCAAGTCAATTTTTTGGTCAGCCAGTAATTTCACAACACGTTGATTTACAGGGCTAATTTGGCCTTTTGAGAATCATAGAGGAAGGTAAAATGCTATGTTTTTTGGGCTGAAAACCGCCCTATGAAAGGCTTTGGGGATTTTTTTAGGGCTTTTTTTGATATTCCTTTGCAAGTTTCCATCACAACCATTACCTTTGCCGTCCTTTCACAAGCAGCAGTATGGTGACTGCAGGCATGAAACGTAACAATATTACCGGGTTAGTAAAAAATCGATAAAATGAAACGTACATTCCAACCACATAAACGTCGCAGAAAAACCGTTCACGGTTTCCGCAAACGTATGGAGTCTGCCAACGGCCGCAAAGTATTAGCTAGCCGTAGAGCGAAAGGTCGCAAGAAACTGACTGTTTCTAGCGAAAAAGGATTGAAATAATTCCACAACAAAGTTGTAAAAATATTCAGCCCTGTTCCGTTCATTCGGAACGGGGCTTTTTTAATTTTGATGCATGAAACAAGGACCATTTACTTATCCGCGAAAACAAAAACTCAAGAGTCGCAAGCTCTTAGGGAAATTGTTTCAATCAGGTAAGTCCTTGAATGCTTTTCCAATAAAATTGATTTATCAGACCAATAGTCCTTTTGTTGGTGAAACCCTGATGGCGGGTGTGGGAGCCAGTTCTAGGAATTTTAAAAAAGCAGTGGACCGCAATAGCATCAAGCGTCTATTACGCGAATCTTTTAGGTTAGAGCAGTCCATTTTACAGCATGGATTACCACAAGACCGTCAGTGGCAATTGTTTTTTATCTATACAGGAAAAGAGCTACCAGATGGTAAACTTGTTCAAAACAAGATGCAGTTCTTGATGCATAAATTGGTAGATCAGTTTGCTTTAAAAGAAGCTGCAAATGATACTCCTTCCATTACACCTAACCCTGGAACATGAAGGAAATAGCCAAGCAAATATTGATCTTCCCCTTCATGGTATTGATTCGGTTCTACCAATGGGTGTTATCGCCCGTAATGGGCCCTAAATGCCGTTTTACGCCTACCTGTTCTCAGTATGCGGCAGATGCACTTAAAAAGCACGGCATCTGGAAGGGTGGGGGGCTGGCACTCAAAAGAATCTCCAAGTGTCATCCCGGTGGTCCACACGGTTATGATCCGGTTCCCTAGTGCAATAGATGCCTTCTTTTAAAAAGCTGCTATTCAAAGCATGATTTAAAAGGGAGTAATCCCATTAATCTTTCTCCAATTATTTTTTGTCTGCTTCAGCAGCAGTTGAAGGCTTGGTTAATGCTTCTAATTTGCCAATGGTTTCCCTGATTTCGCGGATGCTGTAAAAGCGATACACTTCAGGGGCTTGTCCGTCTACTTTTTCAGCAGAGCGCATTTGGTGATAAGGAGTTACAATAATGGCTTCTAAATTGTCTGTGATCTTTACAGCTTGGTTAGGTAGGATAAAGAAATTCTTTTTTTTGGAAACAATTTTTCCTGCTACCAATTGTTGTAAACTATCAATCTTAACTTTTAGGTCTTCTTGTGTAAGCAAGTTCTGTTGCAACTTAGGTGCAGTATAATTTTGCAAAGCGCCAATAATGGTATCATTCTTTACATTCAACACGTACAAGCCTTTATCGGTAAGGGTTACCGAGGTTTTGCCACCTGGAGCATCTAATTGAATAGTAGCAGTAGCATCAGTATAGTTCACCACTTTTTCTTCATGACCGGTACCGTCTTTGGCACTAATGGTTTTAGTGGCTTCATCAATGGTAGCTGGTCCCTTACTCAGCACATACACACGTTTGATACTAGAAGAACAAGAAGCAAATAAGGTTAGTGCAAGAAGGCTGTAAGTCAATTGTTTCATGATGCTGGTTTTAAAAAAAATAATCCCGCCGAAGCGGGATTAAAACTAAGCTATTTTCTGTTTGATTGGTTTGTTTAACCAACCGCATTTTTAGATTAATGAGCAGCTGTAAAACGCTCAGCTACCTTGGTCCAGTTTACCACATTCCAGAATGCAGCCAAATAGTCTGCTCTGCGGTTCTGATACTTTAGGTAATAAGCATGTTCCCAAACATCAGCACCCAAGATTGGTTGGCCTTTTACTTCAGCCACATCCATCAATGGATTGTCTTGATTAGGCGTAGAAGAAACTTCTAATTTGCCATCCTTTACAATCAACCAAGCCCAACCGCTACCAAAGCGAGTCATGCCTGCTGCTGCAAATTTTTCTTTGAAAGCATCAAAAGAACCAAATGCTGCGGTAATAGCATCGCCCAAAGCGCCTGTTGGAGCACCTCCTGCGTTTGGCGCCAAGCTTTCCCAGAAGAAAGTATGGTTCCAGTGACCACCGCCATTGTTTCTAACAGCAGGGCTAATGCTACCAGCTACTGCAACTAATTCAGCAAGGGTTTTGCCTTCATTAGCAGTGCCAGCAACGGCTTTGTTCAAATTGTCTACATAAGCTTGGTGGTGCTTGCCATGGTGAATCTGCATGGTTAGCGTGTCAATATGTGGTTCCAAAGCTTCGTGTGCGTACGGTAAAGGTGCTAGTGTAAATGACATATAATAATGGTTTTTATAAAAGGTGAAAACAAATTTACTCCCTTAAAGTTGATTAATCCCCGAACATTTCAATTCTTTCCCATCTCGAAAACCCTCTAGCGTTTGGCCCTAAAGAAACTCTGGATAATAAAACTGCAGTCAGCTTCTAAGACTCCTCCTACTAATTCGGTTTTAATGTGAAAGGGAGACTTTTCCTTGGTAATATGTTGGTAGCCGTTTTTAACGTCATATGCCCCAAAAACTATGCGGCCAATCTTGCTCCAGTAAAGGGCTCCGGCGCACATCAAACAGGGCTCTAGGGTTACATAAAGGGTGGCATCTGGTAAATACTTGGCACCCATAAAAGCAAAAGCCGATGTGATGGCTAGGATTTCTGCGTGAGCAGTGGCATCATTCAAGAGTTCTACTTGGTTATGACCACGGGCAATGATCTTGCCGTCTTGAACCACTACGGCACCAACGGGCACTTCGTCTGCGTCATAGGCTTTCTGAGCCTCTTTGAGTGCCTGTTGCATATAATATTCATCACCGAGTACTTCCATGCCGCTAAGATAAAGCAAATGTGTGGGCACAAAAAAGCCATCCCCTAGAGGATGGCAATTGTTGGTATTGGTTGTTGTTTGGGTGTTCTTAGAGTTGCTTGATGCGAATATTGCGAAAATACACATCATTGCCATGGTCTTGCAAAGCAATATGGCCTTTGAATAGTTTGCCAAAATCTGGCTTGGTTTTAAATTTACTTCCTGCAATCAGGTTCTTCCAGTTTTCATCGCCGTAGGTGGTTGTAACCACTACTACACCGTTTAACAAGAGTTCCAATTTGCCCTTATTGCTAATTACTTCAGCAAGGTTCCATTCGCCTACTGGTTTAACTACGCCTTCTTTGCCTTCTACTAAATCATAGAGGTTGCCAGCACGGTGTTTGATAATTTTACCATCGCTATGACCGTCATTATCTAGTACCTGCATTTCAGGGCCAGTCCACCAGGATTCTTTGTATTTGGAAGTATCTTCCTGCGCATAGAAAATGATACCGCTATTACCATTTGGAGAGATTTTCCATTCCATTTTCAAATGAAAATTCTCATAAGCGGCGTCAGTAATTAAGTCTCCACCTCCACTTCCTTTATTAGCTTTTTTGTATGCAGCGTCTAAGTGTAGCACACCGTCATCCACTTTCCAGGCTTCTCCACTAGATTTATTGCCATATACATGCCATCCCTTGGTGGTTTTGCCATCAAAGAGAGACTTGAAACCCTTTTCAGTTTGATTGGGAGTTGTTGGTTTGTCAGGATTACCTACCATCATGGAAAGGGAAACAAGACCGGCTAAAAGCAATGTTTGCATGTTGTTTATTTGCGTAGTAAGAAAATATATTTCACCATTTGTTTGGCGTCTTCTTCAGATAAAGCTGGATG
>CAIZMD010000501.1 GCA_903933995.1 uncultured Bacteroidota bacterium | reverse complement strand
CGTCCCAAGGAACAATTCCGTGTGAAGTATTTAACATAGGTTTGGTTTCTTCACTAAAGCCCCAACCTTTTTCTGGATCTACCGAGAAAGCGGGGATCACCCTTAAAAGTCTGCCACTAGGCAAACCATAAACAGCCATTTGGCCACTAAAACCACCTGATACAAAATTATAATAGGTATCATATTTTCCTGGAGCAACATAGGCTTTTAAAGCGGCATCAGCACTAACCGCATTTCCAGCATTTTTAGGTTTGCAGGATGGCGCTCCTATCAAACATATCACTGAAGCAGCGGCTAACAGTTTTTTTGCAGAAAGATTCATAGCATTATTTTTAATTGAGAAATAAAATTGGTTAATAGACATACGTTTATTGCACACCATCAATTTTTCGCATAAACTCATACAAGCTCTTTGCGTCATCATCACTTAAATTTTGATTAGGCATCCTGACCAAGCAAATTTCTAGTTGTGCTTGTGCTTCTGGATCTTTAGTAATCATTTCATCTGTATTAGTAATAAAGTTCATAATCCATGCAGCGCTTCTTCTTGTTGTTACGCCTTTCCAACCTGGACCAACTAGTTTCTCGTCTGTAGTTTTATGACAACTGCTACATTTAACACCATAAACCTTGTTGCCAGCCTCGGCAAGTGATGGATTTAACTTAGGGTCTACAACTACATCTTTGAATTTACCCTCACCCCTTTTTGGATCATACCCAGGAGCCCCGCTAGGTGCTGGTTGACTTGCTTCTGGAGTAGTTGCTTGATTTTTGGAACCCTCTTGATTGCCACAGGCATATATAGCCAATAGAACCATTAATCCGAATAATCCTTTTTTCATATTATTTTTATTTATTTAATTGAATTGAATACAAGATTACGCAGCTGCTCAATTGCATTTTATGCGTCTAATCATAAGGTTCCATTTTGTTAATTTTTTAATGGAAAATCAACTGAAAAAGAATGAAAACATGATTAAAATCATGTATCCAACCAATAAGCATCATATAGTAAACTTGTCCGGATAGCTAGTTTTACATTCAATCAAAACCCACTATATGATTGATATTGACTTATTATTAGCATGGGGTGCTACCTATAAAAAATTAGATCCCGGAGAAATCATATTTAAAGAAGGTAGTAGCTGTCAATTCTATATGCAATTGGTTAGTGGTTCAGTAAAATGGTTCAATATAGATGAAGATGGAAAAGAGTTTATTCAAACCATGATAGAGCCAGGAGAATGTTTTGGTGAAATCCCTTTGTTTGATGGGGGTACTTATGCGGCAACTGCTGTTGCTGATGATCCTTGTATCATTATACGATTAAGCAAACCCCATTTTTTACAACTAATCAAGGAAAATCCAGAGATCCATTTTGGATTCACTAAATTATTGGCCAAGCGGGTCCGTTTTAAATTTGTTTTACTTAAATCACTAGCACTTCAAACACCTGAAGCAAGAATTTCAACTTTACTTACACATTTAAAAAAAGAGAATAAGAATATTTGTTCCGAATGCAATCAATTGAACCTGACTCGACAACAAATTGCAGACATGACTGGTCTAAGGGTGGAAACAGTAATTAGGACTATGCGAAACATGCATGAAAAAGGGATCTTAATCATAGAGAAAGGAAAAGTTTATTGTTAACTATGATTTCAATCATAACCTGAACTTTCAATTTAAACTTGTTTTGCTAAACAAGTTTTGAGCGTTTATGAAAAAGCAATGGTTAAGAGTAGCATTTTTCAATCTTTTTTTAGTTGCCTGTATTGGAGTCATATTGCGTTATAAGATTGCATTTTCACTTCCTTTTATTGATCAAAAACACCTATTACACGGCCATTCTCATTTTGCATTTAGCGGTTGGATAACTCATGTG
>CAIZMD010000500.1 GCA_903933995.1 uncultured Bacteroidota bacterium | reverse complement strand
GGTTTTGTCTTTGGAATAGTAAATACACGGACTATGATGTAGCTGCTACCAGTGTACCCACAGATGTAGTTGGAGCAGTGGCAAAGGCTTGCAAGAAATATGGTTTGAAATTGGGTTTGTATTATTCCTTATGGGATAGACATGAACCAACTTATAAGAATACTCCGGCCTATTTAGACTATATGAAAAAGCAGTTAACAGAACTGCTGACCCAATATGGAGAAATTTGTGAACTCTGGTTTGATGGCGGTTGGAATAAAAAAGACGCAGAATGGAATCTGCCAGATGTCTATAACCATGTAAAGTCTCTGCAAAAAAATATCCTGCTAACAGTGAACCATTCTATTGGCAAACCTGAGAACCATAGTGCTATTCGTCAGCCAAAAGATTATGCCAAGGGCGATCCTATCAGATACTATCCCATTGATTTTAGAATCAAGGATCCCAATTTTGCCAGATGGGATGACCCCAAATATTATGACTGGAAAGGACAACTACATTATCTCTCTTTTGAACATACCATTTGTTTATCCGATAGGTGGAATTGGTTTCAAAAAAAGCTGGTCTTGGCTGCTAGACCCTTAGATGAATTAGAAGAACTGTTTTATTGGGGAACAGCCAATGACAATATTTTAATTGTAAATGTACCACCAGATTTAACCGGCCGCATTAGAACCAATGAAGCAATCAGGATGCTAGAACTGGCACACAGATTGGGTATTAGAGGCGGGTTAAGCAAACTGCCATCGGGGCCCAAAAATCTAGCATTCAATTTGCCTGTAAAAGCTAGTTCAGAAACAGTGAAAGAGCCAGCGCAACAAGCCATTGACTTTAGTTTGGAAACAGCATGGACCTCAAAAGACACCCTTGCCAATTTGGAAATTAGTTTTCCAAATCCAGTCGCTTTCAATCGCGTTAGCTTATTAGAAAATGCTTTTATGAAAGACCTTGGCGATGGATTTTCTAGCATCCGCATATTCAATATCCAAGAATTTGAATTGCAATCCTATGCCAATGGCCAATGGAATAGTTTTTATACCGGAGAAACTATTGGTGCTTGCAAAACCATTCAATTACCGATTAATATCAAGGCAGAGAAAATTAAACTTGTTATCCGCAAAGCATCTGGTCCACCTTCTATAAGCTATATAGCTGTATCTGATATTGCTACTAAACGAATAAGAAAAGTAAAAAACAATTGGTAAGTAGCTATTCCTGATTACATTGAGATCAAAACGAAAGCTGCTTATTTACTTACCTTTAGAGCAAAGCTGAACCATGAAGAAAGTCTTGCTCTTAGTTGTACTATTTATTGCTCAAAGTTCTTTTGCACCCAAACCAATCACATGGGTTGCCATTGGCGATAGTATTACTTATTTGAATGACCATCAGAATGAAACGGGCAATAGGGTTACAAAAGGCTATATGACTAGGGTGCAAGAAAAAATGCCCCAACTTCAATTCACAAACAAAGGATACAATGGATGGACAGCTATTCGCATTGCCACCGAGATTGAAAAACTGGGTTTGCAAAAAGCAGATTTGTATTCTGTGTTCTTAGGCACCAATGACTGGTGGGGTTCAAAACCTTTGGGAACATTTGCAGACTATGAAAACAATATTGGACCAACAACTGTGTATGGTGCATTCAGGGTTATCATCAATAAACTCCGCAGCCTCAATGATCAAGCCAAAATTGTGTTGATCACACCCATGCAGCGCGTAGATTTTGTTTATATCAATAATCCTAAGAACAATGCCTACGGTTCTTATAAACCTAAGAACGGTCAGCAATTAG
>CAIZMD010000499.1 GCA_903933995.1 uncultured Bacteroidota bacterium | reverse complement strand
GCTTTATTCTGCCAATAAGCAGATCCAGGCTCCCCAGTAGCAGTCCGGAATCCATTTCCTGCTGAAGGATAAAACAATGGACCAAACAAAGCGTGTTGGTCATATTTTGACTTGGTTTCAGTACTTGCAGCAGGACTTGCAGTTTGTGCTGTTACTTGTAAGAGACCGGCCATTAAAATTCCGGTAAACAATACGCGATTTTTAAACATAGTTCAATTACATTTATGGTGGAAGAACAGGACTAAAGTAATGAAAATCATAGTCCTTGAACAGATAAATTGATAAAAGGAATCAGATGTCTTTATTATTGAATAGAAACAGTTTTGGCAATCCCGCAAATTCGGGTAATCTCATGACCAAAGAAGCCGCCATGTCTTTGTTCCAAGATTGGGTATTAAACCCCAAATTACAGGTGCATATGTTACAGGTTGCCCACCTGATGCAGTGCTGGGCTAAGGAAAAAGAAGGTTTGGACGAGTTGGGTATTTGGAAATGGGAACAAGCTGGTTTGTTGCATGATGCCGATTGGGATCAATGGCCTGACCAACACTGTAAAAAAATTATTGAACACTTAGAAGCCTTAGAAATAGATCCAGAAGTGATGCACGCCATAGCTTCTCATGGACCAGCTCATTTTGGCGTTGAGCCAGAAAACAATATGGATAAAATGCTTTTTGCCTTTGATGAATTATCGGGCTTAATCCATGCCTATTCTATTCTCAGACCAGGCGGGTATGAAGGTATGGATGTAAAGGGTGTAAAGAAAAGACTCAAAGAAAAATCCTTTGCCACAAACGTTTCTAGAGAAGAAATCCAAGACGCGGCCAATAGAGCAGGTATTTTATTGGAAGATTTAATTGCATTTATCATTCCTAGACAAGCCGTAATAACCGGTTCCATTACCGTATAATTTACCCAACAAATTTTTCATTATTAACAAGTGTCTATTATCATGAAAAAAATCATTCTTGCAATTTTACTGTTGACAGTTAGCCAAGTACAAGCCCAAGAAATTCTACCGCTTCGCTCACAAGCCAGCATTATTGATGAAATCAATACAGAGCGTTTTAGTGTTTTATTGCCCAAGCTAATGGAAAGAGAAGGCATTGACATGTGGGTATTGATTAGCAGGGAATATAACGAAGATCCCATTTTAAAAACCATGTTACCAGCAGAATGGTTATCTGCCAGAAGACGCACCATGATTGTTTTTTATCATGATAGTGCTAAAAAAGTGAATGAACAACTGGCGATTGCTAGGTATAATGTAGGAGACCAAATTAAAGCTGCCTGGGATATGAAACAGTTTCCAGACCAGTGGGATGCCTTAATTGATTTGATTGTCAAAAGAAATCCAAAGAAGATTGGTTTGAATTATTCCAATGATTTTGCCCATGCTGATGGATTAACTTTTACAGAACAAAAAATCTTTTTAGACAAACTACCTGCTAGTTTTAAACCCAAGGTGGTTAGTGCAGAAAAATTAGGCGTGGCTTGGTTAGAAACCAGAACCGAAAGAGAAATGCAACTCTATCCCCAACTGATTCAAATTACACATCAAATTATTGCTGAAGGATTTTCTGAGAAAACCATTCAACCTGGTGTAACCACAACCGATGATTTGGTTTGGTGGTTCCGCCAAAGAATCAGAAATCTAGGATTAGACACATGGTTCCATACATCCGTTGCTATTCAAAGAAATGATCCAGAAAATTTTGAACACTTACGCGCTTTCTCTAATAGACCAAAAGCAGAATTGATTCTTGCGGGAGACTTATTGCACGTAGATATTGGTATCAGTTACCTGCGTTTAAATACAGATATTCAGGAACACGCTTATGTGTTGCATCCTGGAGAAACTGCTGCCCCCATTGCCTTACAAAAAGCTTTTACAAAAGCTAATCGCCTTCAAGATATTTTGACTAGTCAATATGTAATTGGCAGATCAGGTAATCAAATTTTGAAAGCGGCTTTAGACCAAGCCAAAAAAGAGGGCATTGAAGCAAGTATTTATACCCATCCAATTGGCTATCACGGTCACGCAGCTGGTCCTACTATTGGACTTTGGGATCAACAAAATGGCGTACCAGGAAGTGGTGATTTCCCCTTGCATTTCAATACCGCGTATAGCATTGAATTAAATGCAGCTACTGAAATTCCCGAATGGAAAAAAACTATTCGAATCATGTTAGAAGAAGACGGTTTTTTTAGCGAAAAAGGATTCCGTTTTATTGGTGGTAGACAAAAAGAAATATTATTAATCCCTCGTCAAAATAGCACGATTGGCAATTAATCTAAGATGCAAGAATTAAATCAAGCATATTGGAATGAGCGCTATGAGCAAGGAAATACCGGTTGGAATATTGGTACTGTTTCAAGTCCATTAAAAGATTATTTTGATCAACTACCTCAAAAAAACTTGCGCATACTAATACCAGGTGGAGGCAATGGACACGAGGCGGAATACTTGCTATCATTGGGTTTTACTAATATTACTATATTAGATATCGCCCCAATTGCACTAAATAAATTAGAGGAAAGATTTCAAAGTCATATTGGCCAATCCCTGCACTTAATATTAGGTGATTTTTTTGACCACCAAGGTCAATATGACCTCATTATTGAACAAACTTTTTTTTGTGCATTGGATCCTAAATTGAGACAAGCATATGTAGAAAAAATGGCAGCACTATTATCAAATAATGGAAGACTGTCTGGGCTTTTATTTGATACGCAATTCCCAGCTGGTCCACCATTTGGCGGAAATAAGCAAGAATATCAAGACCTTTTTTCTACCCATTTTAATTTCAAAACATTAGCTCCTTGTTATAACAGCATTCCCCAAAGAATGGGTAATGAATGTTTTATCATTGCAACAAAAAAGCAAGCAGATTTTTAAACTGCTTGCTTTTTCACTTTTCATTTCTTCACTCCTCACTCTTCACTCTACACTCTTCACTCTTCACTTTGAACTATAATGGTTCTTGTTGGCTCAAACAATGAAAACTACCCAATCCCCAAATAATATCGGTAGAATCAATTCCTACAGTTGCTCTATTGGGAAAACACTGGGC
>CAIZMD010000498.1 GCA_903933995.1 uncultured Bacteroidota bacterium | reverse complement strand
TATGAAAAGATGGCTTCTTTTTCTTTTCAAAGGAATTATGGCACTACCGTATTTTCTTTTTTTGTGAATATTACCCCATGACCAAACAAGCTTTACGCCAATTGTATAAGCAAAAAAGGCTGGAACTTGATGAGCATACTATGCTCAAGTGGAATGACTTGCTCCTGATTCAATTTCAACAATTAGCAATACCACCCATTAGTACCTTACTAAGTTATTGGCCCATGGTTCACCAAAAAGAGCCACAAGTAGATCTGATGACCAGGTATTTAGATTTTCTGATACCCGAATTGATTACTTGTTATCCAAGCATTCTGCTGGGAAGCTATGAAATGGAGGCTTTTCAAGTAGACGAAGAGACGGATTTTATCACCAATCAATGGGGCATAGCTGAACCCATTAATGCCCAAAAAGTAGCACCCTCACAAATAGAATTGGTTTTTGTACCCTTATTGGCTTTTGATGAACAGGGTTTTCGAGTTGGGTATGGCAAAGGTTATTATGATCGTTTTTTGGCCAAATGCAGCCCAAATCTGTTAAAAATAGGTTTTTCCTATTTTGAGCCAGTGGCCCAGATTAGCGATACAGACCAATTTGACGTACCTTTAAATTACTGCATTACACCGCAGCATATCTATGAATTTTAACACGCTGTTTTTAAAGAGTTTTCGTGTGTTGTTGTTTCCATTTGCCGTGTTATATGGATTAGTGGTTTTTATCCGGAACAGACTCTTTGATAAAGGACGACTTAAATATGCCGAATTCAATTTCCCCTTGATTTGTGTGGGCAATATTGCAGTTGGGGGAACGGGCAAATCTCCCATGGTAGAATACTTGGTAGACTTATTGCACCAAGATTTTAAAGTAGCTACACTTAGTCGTGGATATAAGCGTAAGACCAAGGGTTATGTATTGGCAGGGGCCAATACCACTGCTTTAGAAATTGGGGATGAGCCCATGCAGTTTCACCTGAAATTTCCCAATGTACCTGTAGCAGTTGGAGAAGAAAGATTGGTAGGCATTCCACATTTGTTGCAAGACCATCCAGATTTACAAGCCATTATTTTGGACGATGCTTTTCAACACCGCACCGTAAAAGCGGGATGGAATATTTTATTAACGGAGTATAGCAATTTGTATAGCAACGACTTTTTTCTTCCTACAGGAGATTTGAGAGATGAATGGGCGTCGGCCAAAAGAGCGCAGGTAATTGTGGTGACCAAATGTCCCGCCGATATTACAGAAGAAAAGAAACAGAAAATTATTCGTAGCCTACAGCCTGAACCAGAGCAAAAAGTATTTTTCACTTGTATTGAATACGGAACCCCATACCATATTTTTGACCCAACGGATCTTTGGATTCTAACTCCCAGAGACGAGGCTTTGTTGGTTTGTGGTATTGCCAATCCCAAACCCTTAAAAGACTATTTACACAATACAGTACATACTTATTACCAACAAGATTATTCAGACCACCATATTTTTTCTATTGATGATTTTAATGAGATCAAGGAAAAATTCAATGACATTAATGTACGTGATAAATTAATCCTGACCACAGAAAAAGACGCGGTTAGGTTTAGCAAATTCACGGAAGAATTGGCAACACTACCCATGTATGTATTGCCCATTAGGCATCAATTCCTTTTTGGAGAAGCCGAACAATTCAATCAGCTAGTCAAGGATTTTATCCTTCATTTTAGCTTTAATCCTACCAAGCCATGAGCAAACAAAAAGACAAGAAGAAACAAAAGCAAAAATCAAAACATAGTCCCGAATTAACCCTTAAAGGCAGATTAGAAGTAACCCGTTCTGGAATGGGATACGTGATAGTAGAAGGGGGAGACGTACTAGTAAGACCAGGAGATTTTGCCACTGCCTTAAACGGCGATACGGTAAGGGTAAAAGTGGTTAAGGAAAATATTCGCACGGGAAAGAAAGAAGGAAGGATTTTAGAAGTGGTTACTAGAAAACAAACGGAGTTTGTTGGTCATTTACAACTGTCTACCAACCATGCCTTCTTTGTACCAGATACGGATAAACCCATGCCAGATTTGTTTATTCCACTGATATCTATCAATGGCGCCAAACACAAAGACAGGGTAGTAGCCAGATTGGTTAAATGGGAAAAAACAGACAAGAAACCCGTGGGTGAAATTGTCAAAATCTTATTACCAGAAGACGCTAATGATGCAGCCATGCAAGAGCTATTGGCTCAAGCTGGTTTCCCTTTAACTTTTCCAGAAGACGTAGAAGAAGCTGCTGCTAGATTGCCTGAAATTTTAGATAGTGCAGAAATTGCTAAAAGAAGGGATTGCAGAGAAATTCTAACTTTTACCATTGATCCTGCTGACGCCAAGGATTTTGATGATGCTATTTCTATTAGGCCACTGGGTAAAGACATGTATGAGATTGGCGTGCATATTGCAGACGTGAGTTATTATGTAACACCGGATACAGACTTGGATGCAGAAGCTTACAAAAGAGCCACATCTGTTTACCTGCCTGACCG
>CAIZMD010000497.1 GCA_903933995.1 uncultured Bacteroidota bacterium | reverse complement strand
TGCCGACGTGGATGGATCGCATATTGCTACCCTGATCCTGACCTTTATCTTCCGTTATATGAAGGAATTGGTAGAACAGGGCTATGTATATATTGCCCAACCACCATTATACTTAGTAAAAAAGGGTAAGGAGCAAGAATATGCTTATAATGAGGAACAGCGCAAATATTGGATTGAAAAGCTGGGTGGTGGCAAAGACGATAGCGTGAATACGCAGCGTTACAAGGGTCTTGGTGAGATGAACGCAGAACAATTGTGGGAAACTACCATGGATCCTACTCGTAGGACCCTTAAGCAGGTGACCATTGATAGCGCCTTTGAAGCAGATCGTATTTTTAGCATGCTTATGGGTGATGAAGTAGCTCCACGCCGCGAATTCATTGAAACACACGCCAAATACGCTAAAATTGACGTTTAGGCTTTTAGACCAAGATTAACCCCATTTTAGATACAATAAGGACCGGAATTCAACCCCGGTCCTTATTTTTTGGATTCCTGTCCAATGTGGATTAGTTCTAGTTGACAATCAAGCTATATGTTGAAAAAATTACTAGCTTGTGCCTTATTAGCCATAAGAAATTCTCTAACAATTAAATTCTAAGAAAAATGGACACTTCAAAAATGATTAAAGCATATTGCCTGAAAACAAAGGAAAAAAATGTTCCTATGCAAGACGCTGTTGTCACTAAAACTGCTAAAGGCGGTTATATGGCCGGTGGTCATGATGGAAAAGGCAACAAAATGGCGGCTATCTTGAGCGAAGCAAAAGCTTTGCAAGCGATTGCTGACGGTGTTGCTAAAAAAGGATTCTAGTAGTTTTCAGAATTCAAACACATTTAAGCGCTGGCGGGTTCATCCTTTGCCGGCGCTTCTTTTTTGCCCAATACCTTGGTATGCATTCTCTCTAAGAATAGATGCATGGCTTCCATGGTCTTTACATCATTTACAACCAATAAGAACATTTTACCAGCTTGTTTTAACCTGGCTTTATTGGTACCAGTTTGCAAATAGCCCAACACATTTTTAAAGAGCTCAGATTCAAAATAAGGAGAGTCAGGTCTATTGATAAAATAGCAACGCAGGGTATTGTCTTTCAATGTCATTTTTTCAAAACCCAGTTCAACGGCCATCCATCTACAACGCACGGTGATAAAGAGGTCGTCTACCTGTGGTACCATGGGACCAAAGCGGTCAATCATCTCTGTATAAAATCCTGTAAGCTCAGCTTCGTTTTCACAACTATCTAACCTTGTATACAAAGACAGTCTTTCAGTTACACTATCTACATAATCATCGGGGATGAGAATTTCTAAATCTGTATCAATGGTACAGTCTTTGACAAAATCATCCTGTTTGCTAATCTCTTCTTTAAACAGTTCTTTGAACTCGGTTCGTTTTAATTCTCTAATGGCTTCTTCCAAAATCTTCTGATACATTTCAAAACCAATCTCTGCCATAAAGCCACTTTGTTCTCCACCCAACATATTACCCGCACCACGAATATCCAAGTCTCGCATGGCAATCTGGAATCCACTACCTAGGTCACTAAACTGCTCCAAGGTTTGCAAGCGCTTGCGCGAATCAGTGGGCAAGGAACTCATGGGTGGACCCATTAAATAACAGAATGCTTTTTTATTGCTACGCCCAACACGCCCGCGCAATTGGTGCAAATCACTCAAGCCAAAATGATGCGCATTGTTGATCATGATGGTATTTACATTGGGTATGTCTACCCCACTCTCTACAATATTGGTACAAACCAATACATCATATTTTCTATCAATAAAATCTAGTATCCTTTCTTCTAGTTCATGCCCTTCTAATTGTCCATGAGCAAAGCCAATACTCAAATCTGGGCAGAGACCTTGAATCATGGCGCACATTTCTGCAAGCCCCTGTACGCGGTTATGGATAAAGAATACTTGACCACCTCGCTCAGTTTCATAATAGATGGCTTCACGAATAAAGTCATCGTTGAAAACGTGTACCTCTGTTTGAATAGGCTGTCTATTGGGTGGAGGCGTATTCATGATACTCAAGTCACGCGCACCCATGAGTGAAAACTGCAGGGTTCTTGGAATAGGCGTGGCAGTAAGGGTTAAACAGTCTACATTGGTTTTTAATGTCTTTAATTTCTCTTTATGCCCTACCCCAAATTTCTGTTCCTCATCAATAATCATGATGCCCAGATTCTTGAACTTGACTTCCTTGCCCAAGAGCCCATGTGTTCCTATAATAATATCAATCTTACCTTCTTCCAATCTTTGAAGGGTATCTTTTTTCTCCTTGGCAGACTTAAACCTATTGACATAATCAACCGTTACAGGAAAATCCTTTAAGCGGTCTTTGAATGTTTTATAGTGTTGAAAAGCCAAGATAGTAGTGGGTACTAATATGGCAGCTTGTTTGCCGTCTACACAAGACTTAAATGCTGCTCTTATGGCCACTTCGGTTTTCCCAAAACCAACATCTCCACAAACCAATCGGTCCATGGGCGATGGGCTTTCCATGTCTTTCTTTACATCGGCGGTAGCCTTGCTTTGGTCTGGTGTATCCTCATAAATAAAGGAAGCTTCCAGTTCCGTTTGCATATAAGTATCTGGTGCGTGGGCAAATCCCTGTTGCGCCTTTCTTTGTGCGTATAATTTAATCAGGTCAAAAGCAATTTCTTTAACCTTGGTCTTTGTCTTTTCTTTTAGTTTGTTCCAAACATCAGAACCCAATTTGTTGATCTTGGGAACCGTTCCTTCCTTACCTGTGTATTTAGAAATCTTGTGCAAGGAATTGATATTCACATAGAGAATATCAGAGTCTTTGTAAATGATGCGAACAGCTTCTTGCACTTTTCCATTTACCTCAATTTTCTGCAAACCACTATAGGTTCCTACGCCATGATCCATATGGGTCACATAGTCTCCAGGTTGTAGGTCTCGCAAGGTTTTTAGGGTAAGTGCCTTGTTTTTATTATAGGCTTGCTTAACCTTGTATTTGTGGTAACGTTGAAAAATCTGGTGGTCTGTATAGCAAACAATTTTTAGTTCTTCATCAATAAACCCTTCGTGAATACTGGTGGCTATTGGAACAAACTGGATCTCTGTTTGAAGGTCTGTAAAAATGCTGCTTAAGCGCTCTAATTGACGGGGCTGTTCGGCAAAAATATAGATGCCGTATTTGGCCGCTTCGTGCGCTTTAAGATCCTTGATGAGTAAATCAAACTGCCTATTAAAAGAAGGTTGTGTTCGGGTATTAAATTCAATCTCGTAATGGGCCAAATGAGGTTTGTAGCCAAACTCAACAAGATCCCTTTTGGCCAATAATTCCTCAATTACTGCAGCCTCTACAAAGTCTTCCTTAGACACTGATTTCAATACCTTGGTATCATCCTCTTCTTCATTGTTGTTCATCCGGAATCCATCTGCAATCATAGACAAAAAGCCGTCTAAATCTTCTTCTTGCTGATTGATTTTTTCCGCAATCACATCCCAATCCTTTAGCCACACCACAGTATTCTCAGGTAAAAATTCCAGTAAAGAAACCTTGTCTCCTGTTTCAAACTGGGTCTCTACATTGGGAATAATATTTACCTGCAAGAGCTTACGTTCACTCAACTGCGTTTCCGGATCAAAAATGCGAATACTGTCTACCTCATTGCCAAACAATTCTACCCTATAAGGTTTCTCATTGCCATAAGAATAGATATCTAAAATACCGCCACGCAGCGCAAACTGGCCTGGTTCATAGACAAAATCGGTTCGCTCAAAACCATACATGACAAAGAGTTCCATGAGGTTATTGAGCTGTATGGTTTCATTAACCTTGATCTGTATAATATTCCCAGAAAGCGTTTTGGGTAAGACCACTTTTTCAAATAGCGCTTCTGGATAAGTGACGATGATTTTTTTATTCCCACCTCCTGCTAATTTGGTCAAAGCCTCCGTTCTGAGCATCACGTGAGAACTATTGAGCAACCTAAAGTTCTTTCTGTTTTTGAAAGAAGCAGGAAAATAAAATAGGTCTAGCGCATTGGTCAGGTTCTCTAAAGTATTCTGAAAATAAGCAGCTTCCTCCGCATCACTCAAGACCACCAAATGGTTGAGGTTCTGGCAGCTGGGTTGCATAAAGACCGCACTCACTATAAATTCGGCACTGCTACCCTGTAAATTTTTGAGAAAGATTTTCTGAATATCGTTTTCCTGAATTCTTTGGGCAATAGATAACCTGCCCGCCAGTTCTAAAAGGCGGGGGGACTCTTGGTATTGCGCTAACAAAGTACCCATGTTCATAGGTGGTCACCGGGAAAACATTTGAGGCGTTTTCCATTTAGGAGGGCAAAGATAAGTGCTTACCAGTTCTCTGAAATTGTATTATTTAGGTCTTTTAAAATTCTAAGTTTGTTAAACAGCCTATAAAAAAGGGTTAAAACCCCGGGGTCATACATCCATTTGAGCCTTTAAAGTCTCTAACTTTAAGGGGACTTGCCCTTTAAAAGTTTATTTTTAGACCATGCTTAGAAAATGTTTGGGGATTATTTTATTGGCTGGATGTTCTGGTTTCTTGCAAGCGCAGGTAATCACCAACAAGGATGTGCTAGAAATGGCGTCTAGGAATTATCGTGCCGTTGAAAATGAGAATTATGCCAAGGCCCTGAAACTAGCCAAGGACAAGGGTTGGAGCCTAACCATCAAATCTTCCAATGGCAGAAATGCGGTATTGGTGGGTGTTGACAATGTGGGGCATCCCAAATATTATATTACTCAAAACAATACCATCGCGGCAGCAACTACCAAGGCCAACCAATTATGGCCCGGTGGAAGTACTGGTCTCAACCTAACCGGCTCTAGTGCTGGTTTAAAAAACAAATTGGGTATTTGGGACGAGGGTAAGATTCTAACCACCCACGTTGAATTAACAGGAAGAGTTACCCAAAAAGACAATGCCAGTTCTTTG
>CAIZMD010000496.1 GCA_903933995.1 uncultured Bacteroidota bacterium | reverse complement strand
TTTCTCTAAATCAGAAGCAAATAATTTTCAGTAGCTAATATGATTGTTTAAATAATCAATCATAAACCTGCAGGCCTGATCATTTTAATATGATCTATGCCATCTTCATCATAGATATCGCCAGTGGCAACAAAGCCCAAAGACTCATAAAAGCTTTTCAAATAATATTGGGCGCCAATCTTGATACCCGTATCGCCATATAAGGCAATACAATGAGCAATGGCTTCTTGCATGAGTTCTTTACCAGCACCTTTGCGCCGATAGCTTTGTCTATTCACTACCCTCCCAATAGAGGGATAATCAGGATAGGCAACACCCTGTGGTACAATTCTAGCACTTGCAACCAAGACGGGACCGTCCCAACCCAGCAAGTGATGACAGGCCTGATCCTTACCATCAAGGTCTTGAAAAATGCAGTTTTGCTCAATAATAAATACTTCTATCCTTAGCTGTAGCAGCGCATAAAGGCTTTCATTTTTCAAATCTTGGAAGCGGATTAGCTCCCATTGATAGCTTTTTTGGGTCATTATTTACCTATTCTTATCTTAAAATCATTGATTCCAATGCAAAACTAATGGTAGTACCACAATATTTTTACACCTTTGCAGCCTTGCAAAACGCAAGACTATCATCTTTCTGAATCAAATCTATGCAGAAAAAAGTTGCCATTATTGGTGCTGGACCAGCAGGTTTAACCGCAGCCTATTTATTAGGCAAGGCAAACCAGCAGGTAGTGGTGTTTGAAAAAGACCCCAAATACGTGGGCGGTATTTCTAGAACTGAAACCTACAAAGGGTATAGTTTTGACATTGGCGGTCATCGATTCTTTTCTAAATCAAAAGAAGTTGAAGACTTTTGGACAGAGATCTTGGGTGATGAAATGTTGGAACGTCCAAGAAGTTCGCGCATTTATTATAACAAGAAATTTTTCTCCTATCCCTTGGTGGCATTTGAAGCACTCATGAAATTGGGCATTTGGGAGAGTTTTCTTTGTGTGATGAGTTATTTACAAGCCAAGGTTTTTCCAGTTAAAAATCCAACCAATTTTGAAGACTGGGTAACCAATCAATTTGGTAAGCGTTTGTTCAATATTTTTTTTAGAACATACACTGAAAAAGTATGGGGAATTCCTTGTAAAGAAATTTCTGCAGACTGGGCAGCTCAAAGAATCAAAGGTTTGTCACTTAGCTCAGCCATTTGGAATGCATTGTTCAAACCCAAGGCAGCTAAAGGTTCTAAAGACAAAGTGATTAAGACCTTGATTGATTCTTTCCGCTATCCTAAGAAAGGTCCGGGGATGATGTGGGAAGTATGTACCCAAAAATGTTTGGCCCTTGGTGTACAAGTAGAAATGAATACCGGTGTAAAAGATATTGCACAAGCAGACGGCAAATGGACCGTACATACCAATGACCAAAGAAGTTTTGAAGGATTTGATTATGTACTTTCTTCTGCGCCCATGCGTGAATTAATTCCTAGTGTTGCGCCTCAATTTCCAGCAAAGCCTTTGCAGTCATCACAGCAATTGGGCTATCGCGATTTTGTAACCGTGGTACTGATTTGTAAAGATGAAGACGCATTCTCTGACAACTGGATTTATATTCATGATCCCAGTGTGCAAGTGGGTAGGATTCAGAATTTTAAATCATGGAGTCCATATATGGTGCCAGATCTAGGCATGGCTTGTTATGGACTGGAATATTTCTGTTTTGAAGGCGATGGACTTTGGACCAGTACGGATGAGACCCTGATTAATCTTGGTAAAAAAGAAATTGAGCAAATTGGTCTTACCACTGGAGCCGCTGTAGTAGATGGTTATGTGGTGCGCCAACCCAAGGCTTATCCTGTATATGACCAAGACTATAAACAGAATGTAGAAGACGTAAGAGAAGCCCTAAAAGCCTATCCAGGTCTGTACTTGGTGGGAAGAAACGGGATGCATAAATACAATAACCAAGACCATAGTATGATGACGACCATGCTGGCTGCCAAGAATATTATTGCTGGTCAGGAATTATATGATCTCTGGGACGTTAATGAAGACGCTGAATACCATGAAGGTGGTCTTAGGGGTGCTGAAGAAGGGGAAAAAATCGCAGAGCGATTAGTTCCCCAAAAAGTTCAACACTAACGTCCAATACCTGGTACCACGGGCAAACTCTCATTGCCATTTTCATTGACTGCTTGTACAGCAAAAAAGTAATTGTCTTTTGAGAAGGGCAGCAGGTATTCTTTGTCTGTGGTAAAGTATTTTTTCTGCCAGAAAGCACTAGTGGTTTCTCTTTGCAAAATATAATAGCCTTTTACATTTCCAGTTAAAGGAGCAGACCAGCTGAGGTAAGAATAGTTGGATAATTTTCTTACTTCAATTTTTACGTTTTCTGGCATGGCAGGAGCTTTGGCTAAATTGGCCAAGTTAGATAAGTTCATCGCAGTATTCTTGCGTAGGTATTCAAAGTCCATAAACTCAGGAAGGTCACCATACTGAATGCCATTCTTTTTTTCAACATCTTTATGTTGATGATTGTAATTCTCATTCATTTCAGAAATACGCACAGCAGCATACCCATTTTCTACATAGGGTGTATGATCACCTCCACGTAAGAATCTATCATTTCTATAAATCATCACCACTTCTAACTTCTCCACATATCGCTCGCCAATTTCTTTTACATATCGTGCAAGCTGGCGTGATTTTCCATCATTTTCTAAACCCAGTTGTCTAATCTGTTTGGCCTGTTTTTCTAATTCATAAGCAGGCAAACCT
>CAIZMD010000495.1 GCA_903933995.1 uncultured Bacteroidota bacterium | reverse complement strand
CCTGGGGATAATTGAAAAAATTATTGGGGTCTAATTTTTTCTTGATGGTTTTGAGCTTTTCTAAATTGCTACCATAGTAGGCATCTAAGAAATTGCTTTGATTTCTGTCTATAAAATTTACGTAGGAATACTTGCTGGTATATTGTTCCATCTCTTTGTGAAACTTGTCTAACCAAGCCAGATTCTCTGCTAATTTGGGTTGATCTTTTGGTAACCAACCTAGGTCTACGGAAGTAAGCATTTTGGCACCTCGGGCAAAATAAGCTGTGTCTGTAGATTTCTTGTCGTCAATTTTTCCGCCCATTAAAAAGTATTTCCAAATGGCATACCCGGAAGTGCCAGGCCATGAACGAATATTTCTGAAAATGGCCGCTTGCCCTTCGGGCGAGATGGGTTGAAAGGCAAAATGAGATTTCTCATACACGTATTCAGGATCACCTTGTTCTGAAAGCAGTTCTTGGGCATCCCAATAAAACAAAGTTTTAATCCATCCCCCGCTGGGTTGTGCAATATCGGTTACGGGTTTAATAATATTTAGAAAACTAGTTTGGTCCCCAACATATTGACCCAGTAATTTAATACTCACTTGGTTAACATTGCCTAAGGGTTCTGAAACCACCCATACTTTGGCACCAACCGTATTAGGTGCAGCCAATAATACGTCTTGCAGTTTTGCAAAAATCAATTCTACCTTATCCGTAAAGTCTAATTCAAATGCGGTTACATTAGAAACAGCAAATGGCTTGAAAGTAAAAGAAGTATGAACGCCAAAATTACCACCGCCTGCACCTCTAATAGCCCAAAAGACATCTGAATTCTGGGTTTCATTGCAAACCAATACAGATCCGTCTGCAGTAACCATGCGAGTTTCTATCAAACCATCACAAGTGAGTCCATGAGCGCGCATATTAAATCCAATACCGCCTCCTAAAACCAATCCCGCAACGCCAACTTCTTTGCATCTACCATGTGTAACAGACATTGAGGGCGATCGCAAAGCGGCATAAACGTTTTTGTTTCTACCTCCTCCACCCACTGTGGCTAAACCATTATTGATGGCTACTGAATTCATCCCAGATACATCAAGTAAAAGATTGGTAGTGGCAGAATAAGCTGCATAAGAATGCCCACCTGATCTTGCAACCAAAGGAACTTCATTTTCCTTGGCCCATTTAATGGCAGATACTACATCCTGTTCATTTAAACAACGTGCAATGACTTTTGGAATGGTGGGACTATACTGTAGAGAATAGGGAATGGTATAACTATTAAATCCAGCATCTCCAGGAATTAATAAACCCCCAGAAATCTGTGCTTCTAGTTGTTTCCAATTGGCTAGTTTTAAATCAGATCCCTTATTACAAGCACTCAAAAAACTACTGATGGGTCCTGCGATAACCCCACCTGCAATAGCCCTAGAACCTAATGTTAGAAAGCCTCTTCTGGAAATCTGATTCATAATTATTGTATTAATTACAAGAATTGCAAAGCAACGATTCTAATTAGGCTCAAATGCAACAATAATTGTTCATTATATAAAACAATAACGTCAGATGAAACTTCATGGAATCTTATTTTATTAGTTTACAGGTCTCAAAAAACAAAATGAAACTACAAACTGCTTGTCTTTTTTTATGCCTATTGGTGCTCGGTTTTAATAGCTGTTCCAAAAGCAAAGAACCCGAGCAAATACGTGTTCGTAAAAATGTGATGTCCTTGACGGCTCAAGAAAAAGCTGATTTTGTTGGGGCAATTCTAAAACTCAAATCAACTGTTTCTCCCTACGATAGCAAATACAGTTATTATGACCAATTTGTGCGCTGGCATTATTTAGCTTTTTACTGCATGAATAATATGAGTAACATGCAACATGGATATCCAGCTCATATGGGTCCTGCTTTTTTACCATGGCATAGGGTTTACTTAGATTTATTTGAGAAAGCTTTGTCAGAAGTGAGCGGCAAACAGATTAATATTCCTTATTGGGATTGGACAGATCCCGCTAGTTTGCAAACAGTTTTTGCAGCTGATTTTATGGGTGGAAATGGAGACCCAATGCAAAATTGGACTGTAACTAATGGTGCTTTTAGAAAGGGAAATTGGAAATAAAAATTACTGACGAGCTTAGTATTGATTCTTTGTTAGCCAATCAAACTATTCTTACCAAACCCACCCCTTTTTTAATTAGAAATATGGGTTTTAACAAAGGGGTTGCTGTTCAATTGCCTACAGAAAAAGAAATCCTAAACACATTGGGTATTACTACTTATGACAGTGCCCCTTTTGATAGTTCTGTGGATACCGTTAAAAGTTTCCGTAACGCTTTAGAGGGATGGAGAGGAACTGCGGGTAACACTTGTATTAATAGTCAGATGGACGTCATTGACCTTCCCGGCAGAAGAAGTACCCAGCACAATATTGTACACGTATATGTAGGAGGTATTTTTACAGCTAACGGAAAAACAAGCTTAGGAAATATGACCCAGAATACATCTCCTAATGATCCTGTGTTTTGGATTCATCACGCCAATATTGATAGATTATGGGCTTCTTATTCCAAAAGACATGGCAACAATTATCAGCCTGCTACTGGCGCGCCACAGGGGCATAATTTGAACGATGTAATGGAGCCTTTTTCTTTTAAAAAGGATGGAATAAACAAACCCTCCGCAGTTTTGAATGAAGCATGGTTGGGTTATCAGTATGAGTTTCTGAAATAAAAGTATTACCGATCTAGCTAAACTTATCTATTTCTTCGTATATTTTGTAAATTTGGCTATGCCTCAACAAGAACGCGTTCCTCAGGTTCCACCAAAAATTGCTCCTATTCCGGATGGCGTTCCAAGACCACTATGGTCTGTGATGATTCCTGTGTATAATAGTTTGCCTTATTTGGAACAAACCATTCGTTCTATTTTGGCCCAAGATCCTGGAGAAGAACTGATGCAGATTGAAGTGGTGGATGATATTAGCAAGGATGGAGATGTAGCCGCCTTAGTTGAGCGCGTGGGAAAGGGAAGGGTTCAATTTTATCAGCAACCCGTGAACGTGGGGAATGTGCGCAATTTTGAAACCTGTATCAACCGTGCTCGTGGGCACTATGTTCATTTATTGCATGGCGATGATTATGTTGAGCCTGGATATTATACTGCCATAGAAAAATTGTTTGAAGACTTTCCTGAAGCTGGTGCTGCTTGTACTGACTGGTATTATGTTACAGATGATGGCAAAAGACTTTGGAACAATGTGATGATTGATACTGAGCGTGGGATTCTTAAAAACTGGTTGCAGCGTATTGCAGTTAGACAATATTTAGAACCACCTGCTATGGTGGTTAAGCGCAGTACCTATGAAGACCTTGGTGCTTTCTATGGGGTTCATTGTGCAGAAGACTGGGT